>JAPLKN010000046.1 GCA_026388075.1 Elusimicrobiota bacterium | reverse complement strand
CTTTCATAAAACCTCCGGAAACAGTGATAAGTGTTAAGTGGTAAGGGATAAGTTTTTTTCCCTGTTTAGTAACACCTTCTGTAAACTATTTAACATCTTGCCTATTTCTTCACATTGATCGTTAAGCAAGTTATAAGAACTTTCCTCTAAATAATTTAAATCTTTACTTAAAATTAAATGATATTTTGTCTCTTCTAAGGAAGTCTCAGCTATATTAAGAAAATGCAAATAGTCTTTTCTACTGTTTCTTTTGAATCCTTCTGCAATATTTGATGGGATGGAACCTGCTGATCTTCTAAGTTGAGATACCAAACCGAATTTTTCATCTTCAGGAAATATCTTAGTTTTTTTGTATATAGACAACACCAATTTGTCATTAAAATACACCTGCCTAATATTTTTTACTTACCCCTTAACACTTACCACTTACCCCTTAATTTTTAATCCTTCTTTAATTATTTTAAGAATCGCTTCAGGATATATCTGATGCTCAACCGGTAAAATTCTTTTGGCCAGCGATTCGGGAGTATCATTAGGTATAACAGAAACCCTTTTTTGAATAATAATCTCCCCGTTATCATATATTTCATTAACCCAGTGTACTGTTGCTCCGGATTCCTTATCACCTGATTTCAATACAGTTTCATGCACGTTATGGCCATACATTCCTTTGCCGCCAAACTTGGGAAGAAGTGCGGGGTGAATGTTTATTATATTGCCTTTAAACTCTTTAATAAGCTCTGGAGTTATCATGCAAAGATATCCTGCTAGGCAAATCAGCTTAACTCCGCGGCTTTTTAACTCTTTTGCTATCTCCTGGCAAAATGCGGCATTGCCCTGAAAATTTTTTCTGTCTATAAACTTGGAATAAATTCCATGCTTTTTCGCGCGTTCTAAAGCGTAAGCATCTGCCTTATTTGAAATTACTGCCGCAATTTCAGCAATATCTTTGAGTATCCCGGACTCGCAGGAATCAATTATTGCCTGCAAGTTTGTTCCTCCGCCTGAAACCAGGACTCCTATTCTCACTTTATCCGGGTTATCGTTTTTTTTTGTTTCCATCTATGCCTCTGCTTCAATCTGAATCATAGCGGATAGGAAATACAAAAAACTTTATTAGTATTTTCAGTTGACGTTTCTATACGCTATTCCTGCCTCCGCCTGAGGCGGACGGCGCTAAACGCTATACGCTAGATTATGGTTACTCCCCTATGCCCTTTCTGAATGTATCCGATTATCCTTGAACCTTTCAGATAATTTTTTATCTTGTAAGCCTGATCATATTTTACTATTAAAATCATCCCTATCCCCATATTCAGTGTCCTGTAAATATCTTTTTCAGGAACTTTCCCTTTTTCCTTTATTAATTTAAATATTTTTGGTACTTCCCAAAAACTTTTATTTATTATTGCCTTGCAGTTATTGGGAAGAATGCGTTCTATTTTATCGTAAAAGCTCCCGCCGGTTATGTGCGCTATCCCGTGAATTGCAGTTCGGAGTTCGGAGTTCCCGCCACTGAGACGTTGGCGGGCAGGCTCAGTTCGAAGCAAAGACAAAATTTCTTTTACATAAATACGGGTAGGAGCAAGAAGTTCTTTAGAATATTTTTTAAGTTCTTTCTCATTAAAAACTTTTCTTATTAAGGAATAGCCGTTTGAATGGGGCCCGGAAGAAGGAAGCCCTATAATAACGTCTCCGTATTTTATTTTTTTTCCGGTTATTTCCTTTCCTTTTTCAATTACTCCTACCGCAAAACCGGCCAAATCATACTCATTATTTTTATAAAATCCCGGCATTTCTGCAGTTTCACCGCCGATTAATGCGCATCCTGAAATTTCACATCCCCTGTTTATCCCATTTATCACTTTTTGGGTGAGATTTACGTCCAGTTTGCCGCAGGCAAAATAATCCAGAAAAAAAAGAGGTTTTGCGCCGCAGCAGATTAAATCATTTACATTCATTGCCACTAAATCAATACCTACTGTATCGTGTTTATTAAGAAGAAAAGCCAGTTTTAGTTTAGTGCCTACACCGTCCGTTGAAGCGACAAGGTTATATTTTGTGCCTTTAAGCGGAAAAAGGCCTCCAAAACCTCCGATTTTTGGAAGCTTCTTTTTTATTCTTCTGACTAATTCATTTCCAGCGTCAATGTTAACGCCAGATTTTTTGTAAGTGATCAATCTAAACTCCTCATTATTAAGAGCGTATAGCGTTTAGCGGATAGCATATAGGAAAAACTTTCTTTATCATTGTCTTTTCTATCCGCTATACGCTATTTCCTATCCGCTATTTTCTACTTCCTGGTTTTACTAAGGGAATTCCCTGTTTGCAAAGAGGGCATTCGTTAGAATTATAGTTTTTTACTTCTAATGATAAAATTGAAAATTTAGGGGCCCCAAAATCAACCTTTCCGCCGCTTCTATCAACTAAAGAAGCAACTCCAACTATATCTGCGCCAAGAGGCTTAATTACTTCTATTACCTCTTTTGTTGATACCCCTGTTGTTATCACATCTTCAACAATCAGGCATTTTTCCAACTTTTCAATTGAAAATCCACGCCGTAAAGCTAGTTTTCCATCCACCCGTTCCAAAAAAATAGCTCTTGCTCTAAGAACCCGGCCCATTTCTTGTCCGATAACTATACCGCCAAGAGCCGGAGATACGACAAGTTCAATTTTGGGAATTAAAGAAGTTATTTTTTCGGCTAAAACTTTGGAAAGTTTTTCGGTTTCTTCAGGATGCTGTAAAATTAAGGCTGACTGAAAATAAGTGTCCGAATGTAGCCCGCTAGAAAGCAAAAAATGTCCCGATAACAATGCTCTATATTTTTCAAATAAATACCTAATCTCTTCAGAATTCATTTTTCAATTTCCTCGCTTATTTTTTTTGCCACTTCAATAGGATTTTGAGCTTCAATTATAGGACGTCCGATAACAATAAAATCAGCCCCGGCTTTTACTGCCGAAGCAGGGGTCGCGATCCGCTTCTGGTCATCGTCAATTTTTTCAGTTCTTATTCCGGGAGTTACAACGGTAAAATCTTTGCCGCAAACTTTTTTAATTTCTTCAATTTCAAGCGGCGATGCTATAACTCCGTCCAAACCGCATTCCTTTGCAAATAAAGCTTTCTTTGCTATTTCTTCTGTCTTTGCTTTATGGCTTGTTAAAACCGTCACAGCCCATATTTTTGGCCTGTTTGCTACTGAAGAAGCCGCGTAAAGCATCTCTCTTCCGCCGGACGAATGAACTGTGAGGCTATAAACCCCAAGCTCTTTCGCTGATTCAACGGATCTTTGTACCGTAGCCGGTATGTCATGAAATTTTAAGTCAAGAAATACTTCCTTGCCCAATCCTTTTATCATTTTTATTATTTCTTTCCCTTCTTTCAAAAAAAGGATCGGCCCTACTTTAAACAAATCGATATAAGGAGACATATCGCTTACTAATTTTAGGGCTTTTTCTTTATTATTTATATCCAGCGCAAGTATAATTTTTTTCATATCACTCTTTAGATATTTTTATCCGAACAAAGAAATCCTTGCTCCAACTGTATTTATCCAATATTTTATGTGTCATATCCGTTATTACGGCCTTCATTTTTTCCTCGCTTTTTTGCGAAACATCCTTTCCTAAATTTACATAAATATCTACATAATTAGTCAGGATGGTAAAATCTATTTCACATTTTGTGTTTTCCCGAAGAATAAATTTATTATATTCCTGATTCAATTGAATGTCCAGCCATTCTCTTTTCGTCGGAGTATACTGCGTGTTAATTTCATTATTTTCAGCATTTAGAAAAGGCATTAATTGCAGAACTAGAAAACAAATAATAAATACTTTCCTCATTTAAGCACCTCTTTTTTCAATTTTTTATGGATTTTTTACTAAATATTCTGCTATGGCAAGAACTGTTTTATAATATTTTATCATTTTATTATGGTTTTCATCCGCTTCTGATATCAAAAGCATTTGAGGATGATTTTGATCCCAAATATAATACGAGGCAGTCCCTTTTTCAATATCACATTTTACCAAGCCATCTTTGTCCATAATAATTCCGTCGGCATTAAAAGCAATTGAATTACTGGTATTTGCAAACATATTTTTTCCTAACGAGATGTATTCTTTCCCGGACAAAGAAAGGTTATAAAGTGTGGATATAATATCAAGATGTGATCCGAAAGTTTCTGGATTGAATTTATAATTTTTCAGTTTATTAGGCACGTACAAATAAAAAGGAACAGCATCTATCACGCCGAGCTGTTCATTGCTGTAGTTAAATACGTCCCAGAAATTGTGGTCCCCGGTTACAGCGATTAAAGTGTTTTGGCCAAATTTTGACTTTTTTATTCTTGTTATCAGCTCGCCTACTTTTTGGCATGAATACTGATATGTTTCAAAACGCATTCTGGAAAGTTTTTTATCTCCAACTATTTTTTTATCAAGATCCTTTGAGATTATTAAAGACAATTTATTGTAATTTTTTGGCAAAGAATAAGGAGGATGATTAGTGGTTGTCATAGCAAGGATAAATTTTGGTTTTCCGGTATTTTGAGAAAGTTTTTTATATATGTGATCAAACAAATACTCGTCATAAACTCCCCACTGGTTTTTTTCATAGCCCGGATCCATAGATCCCTGCCCTTCAACAAAATCGAATTCTGCCCTGGGTGCGAAAGAAGACATATTTCTCCAGCCAATATCCCCTCCATACAAAAATATTGTCTCATATCCCGCTTTCTTGTATGGTAATGCCGCAGCAAACTGATATTCATGATAGGCGTATTTTGATTGACTTATGAATTTTGCTTTCAGTCTTTGCGGGATGTTCAGCATTATCGTTTCAAGACTTCCTGTAGTGCCTATATCTCCTGAAAGAAAATTATAAAATACATAATCTGAATCAAAATGCTTTTTTAGCTCCCCTAATATATTGAATGACTCTGAATTATACTGAATAAGATCGCTTCCGAATGATTCCATCACAATAATAATTACGTTTGGCTTAATTTCGTCAATCAGCGAATTCTGCGGAGTTCTCTTCTTCAGATTGTCAATAAGTTTTTTCTTTAGTTTTTCTTTTTTAACGTTTAAGAATTCAGCAAATGCTCCCTCAATATCTCCGGAGTATCCGACCGCACTGATAAGATCATAATCATTATTTTCTTTAAGCCTAAAATCAATTGCTTCTTGAAATGTTGTTATCCCGTTCAGGCAAAGTTTATTAACAAATATATTCGGCGAAATATCCGCATCCATGGTTCCCAATGGAAAAAGCCCGAAAGAACCTCTGGCAGAAATAACATTAAGTGCGATTAGAACCAATATAATCCCAAATTTTAGAAAAAATGGCGTCGATTTTTCCCGCTGGCTGTTTATCGGGAAATTTATCGCTTTTATGAAAAAACTAGCAATGAAATATACCACACCAAAAAGTGCCACCAATCCTGCGCTGATTATCGGCAAATTGTAATTTTCAGCAATGCCTGTAAACAACGCCTTTGTATCGTCTTCAAGCACGCCGAAAATAACTGTGTTTATATGGCTTTTGAAATACGAATAAAATCCCGAGTCAACACAAAGAATGAAAAACGCCAAACTAAACATTGTAAAATAATAAAACTTAACAAATTTAAGCCACTGCTCGTATATCTTCAAATTATTAATAATCCAAACTATGGTAAATGTTAATGTGACTAGATACGTAATATAAGATACGACAACAAGATCAAACCGCATTCCCATATAGAATGCCCTTAAAATATCGTAGGTTAACCCCTGCAGCTCCTGCATATCGGCGAAACGGACAAAAAACACCAGCCTAAAAATTGACATGCAGATTAAATAAACAACATTCATAAGGATTATGTTTTTAATGCTCGCGGCTATTAGATGAAACGAAATTTTGTTCTGCATTTTTACTCCTCTACTTTTAGTTTCCCGACAATCTCCTGCATTTTTAGTATTTTTCGGGATTTAAAGTATTCTTCTAATCCGTTCAATATTTTAATCGGGTTCATCGGATCAATAAAGTTGGCCGTGCCAACGCTTACCGCATTTGCTCCCGCAAGAAAAAATTCTAGAGCATCTTCAGCAGTTGATATTCCTCCCCCGCCGATTATCGGGATGTTCACTTTCCCGAAAACCTCCCAAACACATTTCAGTGCCAAAGGTTTTATAGCAGGGCCTGAAAGGCCTCCGGTTACAGTTGAAAGTTTAGGTTTCCAGCTTTTTACATCTATAGCCATTCCGGGAAAAGTATTAACCAATGACAAAGCTTTGGCCCCGGATTTTTCAGCCAATACCGACAGGTAAACCAAATCGTCAACCTGAGCAGATAGTTTGGCAATAATAGGAACTTTGCTTATCCTTGAAATTTGGCTGATTATTTCTTCAACAAGGCTTGAGTCCTTACAAATAATCCTTTTGCTGACATTCGGACAAGATAGATTTAATTCTATTGCCGCAATTCCCACAACTTCTTCTAATATTTTTACAACTTCTACATATTCCTGCGCAGTCTCGCCCGCAATACTTACAACTACCGGTACACCAAGTTTACGGAGATCTTCCCACTTTTCTTTAAGGAACTTTTGAACGCCGACATTTTGCAATCCGATAGTATTTAGCAGCCCGCTTGCAGTTTCTGCAAGCCGCGGGACAGGATTTCCGGATCTGGGTTCAAGTGTGATGGTTTTTGTAACAACCGCGCCTAATTTTGAAACGTCAATAAGGTCAGTTATTTCGTCACCATAACCAAAGGTTCCCGACGCGGCAATGACAGGATTCTTTAGTTTGACACCAGCTATTTCAACTGATAAATCAATTTTTTCTTTCATTTTTTTTCGAGCTTATCGGTTTAGTGCAGAAGAGTCCAACTGTCCTACAGCTCTATATCGTTGACATTGAACACCGGACCGTCTTTACAAACCATTTTGTATGTATTACCTGAACGAACTGCACAGCCCTGGCAATTCCCAACACCGCAGGCCATCATCTCTTCAAGAGAAACATATCCTTCAATATTGTGGGACTTGCAAATTTGAGCAACTTTCTTAAGCATTGAATTCGGCCCGCAAGAGAAAACAACATACTCTTTGCCTTTATTTTGGGTTAAGAATTTTTCAAGATAATCGGTTATTAAACCTTTGTATCCCTTAGAACCATCTTCCGTAGAAAATTGTATTTTCCATTTTTTGAGAGAGTTTAGTTTCAAAGGGATAAATTCTGCTTTTTTCTTCGCGCCGTAAAAAATAACTCCCGATGATCCGATTTTTTGAGCCAGAAAATGCAGTGAAGCTATTCCTGTTCCGCCGGCAACCAGAAGCGGAATTTTTTTACCTAAACCGCTTTTAGCCGTATAGGATTCCCCTAAAGGCCCTAAAATATCTATTTTACTGCCTTTTTTAAGTTTTGATAATTCAGAAGTTGCGGTACCAACAATTTTGTATAAAAATCCGATTTTACTGCCCTTAATTGAAAAAACGCTTAAAGGGCGCCGTAAAAAAACTCCCGGCAAAGACAACATGCAAAATTGCCCCGGAAAAGAAAACCGGGCTAACTTTTTCCCTTCAAAAACAACTGAATAATAGCCCGGAACAATTTTTTCGTTTGATACTATGGTTAATCGTTCGTTGGTTCTTTCAGTGACCAGACTACTCTCCCTCCCACTATTGTTGTATCCATAACACCTTTTAGTTTGCGGCCGATAAAAGGTGAATTTTTGCTTTTTGAGAAAAAGTCCGAAACTTTTACCGTGTATTCTTTTGCAGGATCAATGATAGTCACATCGGCAATATTTCCCGCCTTGATTGAACCCCTGTTTTTCAAAGAAAAGATTTTTGCAGGATTTGCAGAAAGCTTTGAAATCGCCTCATTCCACGTTAAAACTTTTGTTTCAACCAGTTCTGTTATAACCAGGCTTGCCATAGTTTCAAGGCCTATTATTCCGAAAGGGGCCAGATCATATTCTTTATTTTTTTCTTCCTCTGAATGAGGCGCGTGATCTGAAGCTATACAGTCAATTGTTCCGTCTTTTAAGCCTTTTTTTATTTCATCAATATCTTCTTTAGTACGAAGAGGAGGATTCATTTTAGTGTTTGTGTCAAAAGTTTTTACGGCATCATCCGTCAGCGAAAAATAATGGGGGCAGGTTTCACAAGTTACATTTATTTTTTTCTTTTTTGCCTGGCGGATGAGCTCAACGGATCCTGCTGCTGAAACGTGGGCAATATGCAGATGCGCGCCGGTAAGCTCTGCCATCATAATATCCCGGCTTACGATTATTTCCTCGCTTTGACTGGGTATTCCGCGAAGCCCAAGAACCATTGAATTATATCCTTCGTTCATTGCCCCGCCTTTTGATAAATCTTTGTCTTCGCAGTGTGAAATAACGGGCAAGTTGAACATTTTAGAATACTCTAGGCCTCTCCTCATAACCTGAGAATTCATTACCGGATTACCGTCATCAGAAACGGCAACGATTCCTGCTTTTTTCAAAATCCCCATTTCGGCAAGTTCCTGGCCGATTGAACCCTTAGTTATGCAGCCGACAGGGAAAACATTTACAATACCTTCTTTCTGAGCTTTTAAAAGTATAAATTCAACCGCAGGAGCGTTATCCAGCGGGGGATGGGTATTCGGCATGCAAAAAACTGTTGTTATTCCACCGTGCGCGGCAGCTTTTGTCCCCGTGGCAATTGTTTCTTCTTCTTCATGTCCCGGTTCTCTCAAATGGGTATGAATATCTATAAGCCCGGGAACAACTATTTTTCCTTTTGCGTCTATGATAACCCCGTTTTTGTTTTCCAGTTTTTCCTTAACTTCAACAATCTTATTGCCCGATATAAAAACATCAGCAACACCATCAAAATTCGCCGCCGGGTCTATTACTCTTCCATTTTTAATGATTGTATTCATAAGTATTTGTTCTTTTCGCATCTCATAAATTTTTTATATTATTAAAATCTAATGCCTGCAAAAATATATAAAAATCATACAAATTGTTATCCCGAAAATTGCTTGCAATGTGCGTTTTTCAGAAGTAAGTCCTTCTTTTATATTTGGAACTTCAAAAGAATATGAAAAATCTTGATACGGTCTTAATTTGGGCATAAAGCGGGAAACATTATTTGAATATTCTTTATATTTATCACCATATTTATTTATTAAATATTCTTCTTCTAGTCTTATTATAAAATAATATTGAACATAAGAACCGATAACTGTTGCTATTAGCAACCAAGGAAATAATGCCATCGACATAACACATGCACCAACATATAATAAAATATTGCCTATATAAAGAGGATTTCGGACATATGCAAAAGGCCCGTTTGTGATAAGACTAGTTGCTCCCACTCCAGTTTTAGTTACCCGTGTTTCTACACCAACTATGGAAACACCCCAAAAACGTATAGTTTCCCCTAACAACATTATCATCAATCCAATTGAGATACTTAGAATTGACGGCATAGAAAAAATTAGCATTATTAATAATAATGGTATTGGAGTATAGCTGCGATATTTAAAAAGAAATTTATTAAAATTCATTATTCTACATTATTCTTAAAATAACCAATATTTTATTTACTAATAATAAATCTAATATTTTTTATTATAATCATTTAAATTCTTAACTTCAACAATCTTATTGCCCGATATAAAAACATCTGCAACCCCATCAAAATTCGCCGCAGGGTCTATTACTCTTCCGTTTTTAATGATTGTATTCATAAATTTTATTATTCTTTGTTTTTAATTGTTTTTGTTTTTATTCCTGAAGTTGCTTTTCCAGAAAGCAGATAAAGTACTGCCATGCGTACAGCTATCCCGTTTGTCACCTGCTCATATATAACAGAAGACGGCCCGTCAACAACTTCGGAAGAAATTTCTATGCCGCGGTTCATGGGACCAGGATGCATAACCATTACATCGGGCTTAGCAAGTTTTAAGCGGTCTTTGGTCATCTGATAAAGCTCGATATATTCATGAACCGATGGAAAAAGATTTTCCTGCTGCCTTTCAAGCTGAATTCTTAATATATTTACTACGTCAACGCCTTCTAAAGCTTCATTAAGGTCATAATATACTTTCACGCCAAGATCGCCTATATGCGAAGGGATCAAAGTAGGCGGGCCTGAAACCCTGACTTCTGCGCCAAGTTTTGTAAGAGCCCAAATGTTTGATTTTGCTACCCGGCTGTGTAATATGTCCCCTACTAAAAGTATCTTAAGCCCCTCTATCCTTTTTTTCTTTTCTCTGATAGTATAAAGATCTAATAATCCTTGAGTCGGATGTTCGTGAAAACCGTCCCCGGCATTTATGACTGACGAACTCACATTTCTTGCAAGAACCGCCGGGGCCCCGGCAAGACTGTGCCTAATGATGATAAAATCGGATTTCATCGCTTCAAGCGTTTTTCCGGTATCTATCAAGCTTTCGCCTTTTACAACACTTGAAGTTGCAACGGCTACATTTACGACATCCGCAGAAAGCCTTTTTGCCGCAATTTCAAACGAAGTTCGTGTTCTTGTTGAAGGTTCATAGAAAAGGGAAACAACTGTTTTCCCTCTAAGGGTAGGAACTTTCTTTATTGAACGGGTAAAAAGGTTTTTAAAAGGACTTACCGCATTTAAAATAGTTTCTATTTCTTTTTTATCTAGGTATTCAAGTCCCAGCAGATCCTTTTTTTCCATAAGTTTTGCTATTATATCAAAATTTTACTGATTTCTAAATAGTAATTATGCTATTTTGCCTGCTTTAATACAACTCTGTCTTGGCCGTCAACTTCTTCAAGTTCAACAGAAACAAGCTCTTCCCGGGCCGTAGGTATCTTTTTTCCCACAAAATTAGGTTCAATAGGAAGCTCCCTGTGGCCTCGATCTATTAAAACGGCAAGCTGAATATTTTTGGGGCGGCCGAAATCTATTAGCTGGTCTATCGCGGCCCTTATTGACCTTCCGGTAAAAAGAACATCGTCAATCAGGATAATCTTTTTATCATTTACGTTGAAACTAATTTCGGTTTCCTTTAAAGGCGGCGGAGTTTCAAGGGTTTCAAAATCGTCCCGGTATAGGGTAGTGTCTAAAATGCCAAATATTATGTCGCCTTCAGCGTTTTCTTTTTGTATTTCTGCTATTATTCGTTTTGCGATATGCACACCCCTCGTTTGAATACCAATGATAGCCAGGTTTTCTACGCCGTGATTTTTTTCTACTATCTCGTTTGCAAGCCTTCTTAGCGTATGCTTTATTTCATCTTTGTTCATCAAAACTCTTTTTTCTGTGAAATTTTTCATATTATATCCGCTTATCTAAAATTTATTTCTTCTTTTGCGCTTCGCTTATATATTTTTCTATCCCGGTTTTCTTGAGTATTTTATCTTTTTTTATGATCGTTTCAGCAAGTTTTTTCCTAAAAAGCGAAATCTTGTTTCTTAAAGCAGAATCACTCAAAGCAAGAATCTCAGCCGCCACAATTGCAGCATTTGTAGCGCCGGGTTTGCCCAAAGCTACCGTTGCCACAGGTATTCCGGCCGGCATTTGAACGATGGAAAGTAGAGCATCCATTCCGTTTAAAGATTTTCCTTCCATAGGAATGCCAATTACCGGCAACGTTGTTTCTGAAGCAATAACACCCGGAAGGGCGGCAGACATTCCTGCAGCCGCAATAATAAGTTTTGCACCCTGCTTTTCAGCGGCGCGCACGCAAATTTTAACATATTTTGGCGTACGGTGGGCTGAAGCAACATTTATGCTATAGGGAATTGAAAAATCTTCCAAAGCTTTGGCAGTTAACTGAATAACAGGAAGGTCCGAATCCGAACCCACGATAATTGCAACTTTTATCCCGCGATTTTTAGGTTTGCGGTAATAATTTTCAGGATTTGCGGAATTCCGCCCAGCGCCTTTAATTGAAAACTTCTTAGTTTTTTTATTCTGCTTTTTAGGCTTCATTTTTTTCATGATTTTATTAGCGCTCTCCTGGCTATATCTTTTCTGAAATGCATACCTTCAAAACTTATTTCCGAAACCCCTTCATAAGCTTTTTTGACGGATTCCGAGATATTTTTTCCTATCCCGGTTACACCTAAAACTCTTCCCCCTGAATTTACAATTTTACCGCTACTATAAGATGTTCCTGCATGAAAAATCATGACATCTTTTATTTTTTGTGCGGTATCAAGCCCTTTAATTTCAAATCCTTTTTTGTAGTCGCCCGGATATCCTCCGGAGGCAATAACTACGCATGTTGCAGTACTATTATACCATTCTAGGTTCTGCTTGTCTAATGTAGCTGAAATCGTGCTTTCCATTATTTCAACAATGTCGGATTTCATTAGAGGCAGTACAACTTGGGTTTCCGGATCCCCAAATCTGCAGTTAAATTCAACAACAAAGGGATTTCCTTTTACAATCATAAGACCTATATAAAGAACGCCGCGGTAATCAATGCCTTCTTCTTTAAGTCCTTTGATAAAAGGTTTAATGATTTGTTTTTCAATCAGTTTAATAGTCTTTTCATCAATAATCGGAGCAGGTGAATATGCTCCCATTCCGCCTGTATTCGGCCCTTTATCACCGTCGTTTGCCCTTTTGTGGTCCTGCGCGGAAAGCATAAGAAGATAATTTTTTGAATCAAGAAAAATCTGAAGAGACGCTTCTTCTCCATCCAAAAACTCTTCTATTACAATTTCTTTACCCGCATCCCCAAAGACCTTTTCTTTCATTATTCTATTTATAGCTTCTTTTGCCACACTTTTGTTATCGCATATTATTACACCTTTTCCCGCCGCAAGGCCGTCCGCTTTTACTACAAGTTTATTTTCAGATGTATAATTGTTGATAAAATTCAATGCATTTTCGTAATTTTTGAAATTGTTAAACGAAGCGGTGGGAATCCCGTATTTCCTCATAAAATTTTTGGCAAAGGCCTTGCTTGATTCAAATTTGGCAGCAGTTCTATTAGGTCCGAAAATTTTCAAACCCTTTTCATTAAAATAATCAACTATTCCTGAAGCAAGAGGGGCTTCCGGGCCAACTACCGTAAGATCAATTTTATTATCTTTAACAAATTTTTCTAGGCAGGCAAAATCGTCAATTTTTAGAAGTACGCATTCGGCAAGTGATTGAATTCCGGGATTACCAGGCGCGCAAAAAACCTTTTCAACTTTGGGACTCTGCGCAATTTTCCATACTAATGCATGTTCTCTTCCCCCCGAACCTATTACTAAAACTCTTTTTTTATACATTTAACAG
>JAPLKN010000045.1 GCA_026388075.1 Elusimicrobiota bacterium | reverse complement strand
CTTAGAAGGCTTCTTTTCGCAAATAAAGCATCAATATAGAAATCATCGCGGTCTTTCTGAAAGGCATAAAATTAGTTACTTAAAATGGTTTTGCTACTTCAAAACTGTCAAAAATAGCAACACTTTTTAACCTTTATGCCCGGGATGACAACAAGCAAGGGCTGGACCCCGATCCGCCCAGGGCGGACGGGGTGACACTACTTGATTTCAGACATTTTCAATATAAGATTTTCGGCAAGTTTTGCGGTTTCTACGGCATCTTTTGCGTATCCGTCAGCTCCTATTTCTTTTGCAAATCTTTCAGTTACCGGCGCCCCGCCGACAATTATTTTGACAGATAGCCCTTTTTTGTTTCTTTCCTTTATTACGTTTTCCATTTCTATCATTGTGGTAGTCATAAGAGCGGAAAGCGCGATCAATTTTGCATTTTCTTTTACGGCTGTTTCTAAAATTGTTTCACTTTCAACATTTTTTCCAAGATCAATTATTTCCCAGCCGAAACTTTCTAAAACTGCCGCAACAATGTTTTTTCCGATATCGTGGAAATCTCCTTTTACGGTTGCGACGACTATTTTTTTATCTTGAGCATTACTTCCTTCTTTTCTAATTAAAGGTTTTATAACGGAAAAAGCGGCTTGAGCTGCTTCAGCCGACCTTATAACCTGGGGAAGAAAATATTCTTTATTTCTGAATTTTTCGCCTACTTCGTTTAATGCTTTTAAAATAATTTCGTTAGAAATTTGAACAGGGGTTTTGCCTAAGGCAAGGGCCTCTTTTGTAATTTTAGGTATTTCTTCGCGGTTTCCTTCAATGATATAACTAAAAAGTTTTGCATCCGGCAAAAGATTTTCTTTTTTTGTTTCAACGGTTTTATTAACAAAAGACGAGTGCTTTTTAATATATTTTTGGCCTCCGAGATCTTTATTTAGAAGCAGATCTCTTGCTTCGGAGTCATCAATGTTCCAGTTTTCTTTCGGATTTAATATTGCGATATTTAGTCCTGCTTTTTTAGCAAGTTTCAAAAAAGTTGAATTTAATGCCTGCCTGTTGGGAAGCCCGAACGATATATTTGATATTCCAAGGCTGAAACTTGCTTTTGGAAACAGTTTTTTAGCTTCTTTGATTGCTTCCAAAGTTTCTACTGCCTGACTTTGTGATGCGCTTACCGCAATGGCAAGAAAATCAAAAATTATTTCGGATTCTTTTATTCCATATTCCTTTGTCTTTTCAAGTATTTTCTTCGCTATGCCTATTCTTTCTTTAGCGGTTTTAGGCAGACCGTTTTCATCAGTTGTGAGCGCTATAAGGGCTGCTCCGTACCGCTTGGCAAGAGGAATAATTTTATCCAGTTTTTCTTTTTCGCCGTTAACGGAATTAATAATAGGTTTTCCAGCACAAGCTTTAAGCCCGGCCTCTAAAACTGTTGCAGAGCTTGAGTCCAGGCAAAGTGGAACTGATACGGTTTCTTGTATCTCTTCTATCGCTTTTACCATAAGAGCTTTTTCGTCAACTCCGGGAAGTCCCAAATTCAAGTCAAGAATATCTGCTCCGGCTTTAACTTGGTTTTTTGCTTCGTTTCTTATTGTTGTAAAATTTCCTTCAAAAAGTTCGTCTTGAAAATATTTTTTTCCGGTCGGATTTATCCTTTCTCCGATTTTTACTATTTCCTTAAAATCCTGAAGGTCTATAGCTTTTGTTCTGGAGGAAAGCAAGAAACTTTCTTTAACATTGCGCTGGACGGGTTTTTTGTTTTTTAATTTTTTTGCAAGCTCTTTAATAAATTCAGGAGTAGTGCCGCAGCAACCGCCGACTAAATTTACTCCTAAAGAATAGGCCTTTTCACAATTTTTTACGAATTCTTGGGCAGTTCCGGGAAATATTGTTTCCCTATTGATAAGTTTTGGCATTCCTGCATTCGGTTTGAAAGAAATTGGGATGTTTGAATATTGTGCCAATGTCTTTGCAAGTTTAACAAGTTCTTTCGGGCCCACAGAACAGTTTAAGCCGATAGCGTCCGCTCCGATTGATTCTATAACGGACAGGAAAGCCAAAAGGCCGGTCCCTGTAACGGTTGTTCCGTCAGAAGTAAAAGTCATTTGAGCGATAACCGGGCCGTCAAAATTATCTTTTACCGCTAAAACAGCGCTTTTTAGTTCCCTGATCTCAGCCATTGTTTCAACAACGATAATATCAGGTTTAGCTTTTGCTATGGCTTTTGCCTGTTCAGCAAATATTTCATAAGCTTGATCAAAAGATATCGGCCCTAAAGGGGTAAGATAAGAGCCCAACGGCCCGATATCTCCAATTACAAGGCCGTTATGTTTTTTGGCGATTTGTTTTGCAAGTTCAATCCCTTTAATGTTTATTTCTTCAAGCCTGTTTTCAAGGCCGAAATCTTTAAGTTTTAGCCGATTTGCTCCGAAAGTGTTTGAAAGCACTGCATCAGAACCTGAAGAAAAATAATCCGAATATACGGCCTGTATTCGTTCGGGATATTTAATATTCAGTTCTTCCGGCGCTCTGATTCCGTCCAGAAAATTTCTTTTCTGAAGTTCGGTTCCGGTTGCGCCGTCTAAAATTATTATTTTTTCCAAAATAAGTTTTCTAAATTCTTTCCTATCCATTTCTTTTTGCTCCGACTATTGCCGATACGGACTTTTCAGGCAGCATCTGGAACTTGTCTGTTAGTTTAATGCCGATTTTTTCTGCTCCGAGCCATTTAAAGAAATCTTTTTGTCCCGAAATATCCCAGTCGCCGTATCCGGGGGAAAATCTTAAAGTCAAACTCAAGTCTTCTTTTGAAACATTTTCGGCTATCTGGTTATCGGTAATTTCTGCAAGTTCTTCAACAACAACTGATCCGACAGCATCCAAAACAAGCGCTTTTGTTGCTTCTTTTAGAGATATATAGTAGTCCCTTTTTTTCTCAAGAGCAGGGCCTATGGTGACGGCAAAACCGTATGCTTTTACGCATCCGTGAAATAAATTGTGGATATCGCTGCTTTTAATTTTAAAGTGAGGTTCAAGAGAAATCTCGCCAGGACCGATAAATTCAATATAAGAATTTGAGATAATCTGTTTCGGATTTATTAGTTTTTGCGCCAGCTTTACTTCCTCTTTTATGAGATTTTCTAATTTCTTGTCTAATATGGTTTTTCCGTTCAAAAATCCTAGCCTAAATAGGATTTTTTGAAAAGGAATCTCAAATTTTGAAAATTGCGAAATATTTGTATTCATTTTGTTAGGTTATACCAAAATTACCTGTTTTTATCAAGGAAAAAGGAAAGCCCCCTGTCATATTTGATATAACAGAGGGCTGTTTTTTTAGGATAAAATTACTTAACTGCTGGTTCGGTAGGCATAACCGGTGCCGCTGGTTTTGCAGGAATGGCTTTCGCTGCTTTTTTTGCTTTTTTCGCTTTTTTTACCGGAACAGCAGGCTTGGCCGGAGCTGCCGGAGTCGCTGGCGTTGCAGGTGTTGCTACTTTTTGTTCTGCACAAAATGCAGTTGCGCCAACTACGAAACTAACTAACAACAACAATACAAAAATGCGTTTCATTATTAATCACCTCCATTTATTAATATTTTGGAAAGAAGAATAGGGATTAATTAAGGGACTAGAGAATCTCTAGCCAGGGGGATAATTCTTTTTGAAACAAAGGAAGGGATGAAAAAAGAATCATAAAAGGTGATATACGCAGCGGAAAGATAAATATTTTGTGTTTTGAAATTTAGAGAATAGTAATTCAGCTTTTCTTTAGTAGCAAAATCATTGCTCGTATTGATAGTAATTTCATCTACGGCAGCGCGAAAAATTTCTGTTCCGGAAGTAAAAGCCAAAGAGGGGGTATCTGCTTGTTCATATTCCGAACAAAAAATGAGTCCTGCAAAAACAGTTACAACAAAAGAAAAAATGAAAAAATAACGAAAAATTGTTTTCATAAGAGTGCTTATTTACCCCGTTAGAAATTTTAGCTAGCTTAGACATACGGTTAAGCCCCTGTCTGAATCAACGTTTCAGCCAACAATTTCTAACAGGGTTTATTGAGATACTTCTACAAATTAATTACTGAAAAGTCAAGGAAAAAGAAGATCAATTTGTTAGGCCGCTTTTTTCCCAGACTTCTTTGGGTTCCATACAAAGATAAATAATGCTTTTATTCGAAAACTTTCTGATTCCTTTTACCATTTTACTGTAAATTTCTATCCTTACATCTTGAGAATAACGAAGTTTTAGATCTTTTCCTAAAAGCAGTTCGGCATCAAGAATTTTGTTGTTTGGAAAACGGTTTTCTATTGCTTTTTTAAGTTCTTTCGGCATCCTGAATGTCCCCAAACTTATCCAGAGCACTTTTTCAGGCGATATTTTTGAAAAGATTTTCTCAATAACGCCAAAATAGTCCTTTTCCCAGCCTTCACAGTAAAAAATCGGATCAAAATGAAATCCTAAACTGAAACCTGCATCTGCGCATTTTTTGGCTGATTCTATCCTTTCTTCAAGAGAAGCAGTATAAAATTCATTTTCGTCAATTATTTTTTGGGGATTCAATGACCATGAAACAACAATATTTTTTGAAGGGAGAGAGGATAAAATATTTCCGATATTTGAGCTTTTTGTCTTGAATTCAAAGTATATGTCCGAATACTTTGAAAAATATTCAATGATTTTTTTTGAAAATCCTGTTATATGGTCAAAAACTAAAGAGTCGGTAAATTCTCCGCTGCCTATTCTTGGGAACTGAAACATTCCTGGTTTAAGATCGGAGGGTTTAAATTTTTCAAAAAAACTTTCAATATTTGTCGGTATGATAATGCCCGGGAAATTCTGATAGCCTTGCAGAAAACAATAACTGCATTCAAACGGGCATCCGAAACCAAGGTTTATAAGATAATAATTGCAGGGCAAAACATTGGAAGTGCAGGGACAAGCCTTAAAAAAATCATAATTTTCACGCACCAGAAAAAGGTTTTCAGTTCTTTTATTATAGTCCTTCAAATTGAAAGAATAATTGCTTGAATATTCTTTTAAAGATGAAATAGCCTGAATTTTAGATTCGGAGAAAATTTTTAGAATATTTCGTGAAAGAGGGTGGTTAAAAACTGACTTTTCTATAAAAATATTTTTGGGATAAAATTTGAATTTAGAAATATTTGCCTGCGCTTTTTGGTTAATTGTTACTTGCGGCAAATAAAACTCATCTTTAGGGGTTTTGCCGAAAGTTAAAGGGTATCTCATTTCTAAAAGGTAAGATTTTATTTTATTAAAATTTTTTTCGTCATCCGGGATTTTAAGATCTTCTAAAGAAACGGCGCGGCTTTTTGCAATTTCAAAAATTAGGCGTGATATTTCTCTGGATTTGTTTATTCCGAACCGGCTGAAATTTTTGGAAACATATGATTCTATTTTTTTAACGGATATCATTTTTGATAAAGTTAATGATAAGGTTTGAAAGCGATTTGCGTGAATTTAAAATGCTTGATTTTTCTTTCTGGGAAAGAGCTTCATGAAACTTTTTTTTGCTTAAAATATCCGTCACATAAAGAAGCGATACTGCATTTTTTTTGGTCAGGGCTGCGGCTGAAAAAACTATTGATGTTTCCATATCTATGCATGAGATTTTTTGTTCAGCGAAATAGCCCAGGTATTTTTCCTCAAGAAGCAAGGAGCTTACAGTCGCGCAGTTAACAGACATGAGGTTTTCATTGGCGCCAAAAGATATTAATTTATCAAGCAATTCTTTGTTTGCACTGCAAACTTCAAAATTATTGCTATTTTTTGTCATTTGAGTAAAGCTATCAAGAGAGTATGAATTTTCAACAATTACTTTATCTCCGATATTCATATTTCCGGTGCCCGCACAGCTTCCAAATAAATAAATATTTTTACAAGCGGTGTCTTTTAACGCAAGAACGCAGTCTCCGATTAAAAAATTATTTCTTGTTGAAATTATGCTGGCAAAAGATGTATTTAAAACGCTGAAAAAAAGGCCCCGGCTTTGTTTGCAAGATTTGTTTGAAGAAAAAAGGGATTGATCATTTGAGGGGCAAATTATGCAGTGAAGTTTTATTTCTTCTTTAGGAGTGCCGAATAACTTGAAAAAAAGATCCATATAGATGTTTTTTTGTGGCTATTTAGAAAAAAAGGTTAGTCAAGGATTACCAGGTTATCTCTATGAATAACTTCATCAAAAATTGCCTCAGAAAACATTTTTTGTATTTCTGCGGATTTTTTGCCTTTTATCTTTTCTATGAAGTCCTTTGAATAGTTGACCATACCTCTGGCAACTTCTTTTTTATCGTGTCCGATAATGCTTACGGTGTCGCCCGCGCTAAACGTTCCTTCCGTACCAATAACACCGGAAGGAAGAAGGCTTTTTCCTCCTTTTAACAGCGCTTTGGCCGCTCCTTCATCAATAATTATTTTTCCTTTGCATTTGGGGCCAAAAGCAATCCAGTGTTTGCGTGCTTCAAGCTTTTTTGAAGGCAAAAAAATAGTTCCGCGTTTTTCTCCGTCCAATATTTTTTGAATTATCATTTCTTCGGTACCGTTAGCTATAACGGTTTTAACGCCGGTTTTGGTGGCAATATTTGCCGCAGAAATTTTTGTTTTCATTCCGCCGACACCCTTGCCGCTTCCCGAAACGCCCGAAGCATATTTTTCTATTTCGGGAGTAATCGCATCAACCGTATGAATAAGCTCGCTTTTTCCGGGAACTCCTTTATAAAGGCCTTCAACATCAGTAAGAATAAAAAGCCAGTCCGCAGAAACTCCGGAAGCAACCAGAGCGGACAAAGTGTCATTATCGCCGAAATTAATTTCTTCTACTGCGACGGTGTCATTTTCATTAATAATGGGGATAACGCCTAATTTCAGCAGCGAGTTAAGAGTGTTTCTCGCATTAATATATTTTTTGCGGTCATCAAAATCGTGACGAGTTAAAAGAACCTGAGCGATAGTTAAGCCCAGCTTTGAAAACGCGTCCTGGTATATGTCCATCAAAAGAGGCTGGCCGACGGCGGCAAGCGCTTGTTTTTCCTGCAGCGAAGAAGGCCTGTTTTTAAAGCCCAGCTTTCCCATGCCTGCGCCGATAGCGCCGGAGGTAACAATCAAGACTTGGTGGCCAACTTTAACAAGTTTTGCGGTGTCTTTTGCAAAAGATGTAATTTGCTCGTTATCAAGCTCGCCGTTCTTTTTTGTTAAAGTGTTGGTTCCGATTTTAACGACAATACGCATTTTTTTTGTCCTGAACTAAACAATATAATTTGAGTTTTTTGAATTTGAAAGATTAAGTTCAATTTCTTTTTTCTTTTCTTCATAGCCCGATCTGCCCATCAATGCATAGGTAAGCTGTTTGCCCAGCTCTACTCCGGGCTGGTCAAACGCGTTTATGTCAAAAAGCTCTCCGGCAAATGCGGTAGCAAGTTCCAAAAGGTATAGCGTTTGCCCGACAGTTTCAGGAGAAATGTCCGGTAACGACAATGTAATGTTTGGCCTTCCTTCCTGAGTCAGGGCGAGCCTTGTGGCTTCTTCTTCAGCTTTCAAAAGTTCGTTTAAAGTTCTTCCTCCCAAGTAATGTTTATCAAAAGAGGGGATTAAAACTTTTTTATTGAACTTTTCTACTGAAAGAAATGTAATAATTTTGTCCTGAGGGCCTTCAATATAAAGCTGAACCTGTGAATGCTGGTCAGTTGCGCCCAAAGCCTTTATGGGCGTAGGCCCGACAAACACCTTATTGTTTTTTCTGTTAGTTTTTTTGCCGAGACTTTCAGCCCAAAGCTGGCGGTACCAGTCGGCAATTCCGTATAACGCGTTTGAATAAGGCATCATAACCGACATCGGCCTGCCTTTCCAATAAAAAAGGTATTGAATGAGCGCGTAAAGAGCCGCGGGATTTCTCATTATTTCCGGGGTTGAGCACTTTTCGTCCATAATTTTTGCACCCAAAAGAAGCTTTTCAATATCAATTCCTGAAAAAGCGGCAGAAACTAGGCCGACGGGCGACAACACTGAAAATCTTCCGCCCACGTTTGGCGGGACCTCAAAGCTTAAAAGGTTTTCTTTTATTACCGTTTCTCTGAGATAGCCTTTTACAGGGTCGGTTGTAATTATTAAGTGTTGGTTATATTTTTTTCCGACTTTATTTTTAAGAATTTTCTTTAAAATAAAATAGTTTGCAAGGCATTCAGCAGTTGAACCCGCTTTAGATATAACGTTAAAAATGGTTTTTTTAACGTCTAAAACGTCGCATAAACCTGATATAAGGTCCGGATCAACATTGTCCGGGACAAAAAGTTTCAAGCCTCCTTTACGGCTTTTCTTATCTAAAAGATTCCAGTAAGGGTGCCTGAGCGCCTGCTGAAGAGCGATGTTTCCTAAAGCGGAACCGCCGATACCGATAACTACAAAGTTTTCAAATTTTGAAGACACTAATTTTGCCGCCGTTTTTATCTTTTTAGCGAGATCTGTTTTGTAAGGAAGCTCCATAAAACCCAGTTTTCCCTGCTTTTTCTGGTTTTGTATGGATTCGTAAGCTTTATTAATTGACGGTTGAAGCGCTTCAATATCTTTAATGTCAATTCCTGTTTCTCCGATAAAAGGGTTTAGGCAATTTGAATAATTAATTTTGACAGTTTGCGGCATCTTTTGCTCCTTTCAATAAAAAGATAAAAAAATATTTACTGCCGTCTTTGGCTATTCTACTTTATTTTGAGATTGCTTTCAACCCGCCTTCGCAAAGCAGAATTAACCTCTCCATATTTTGACAATATTGAAATAAAAATGTAGTATTCAACTTCCTAAAACAGTGGTAAGGGGTAAGTGGTCCCTCCTGCGCTTGGCGTTCAGCAGCAGACAAAGCTATTCGCTTTATTGCTTCAACAGCTACGGAGGGCGAAGAAGGATTAAGCAAATACTTTTCAAATTTTCAAGGAGCTTTCAGTGGTAACGAAAATTCTAACAATTCTTTCACTTTTTATTATTTCAACAATAAATAGAATGGGATACATCGGAATTGTTTTGCTTATGGCTATAGAAAGCGCCTGCATACCTCTGCCTTCGGAAGTAATTATGCCTTTTTCGGGTTATCTGGTTTCACAAGGAGCATTCAATTTATGGATAGTAGCGCTTATGGGCGCAATTGGCTGTGTTTTAGGATCCATAGTAGCCTATTATGCGGGTATGTGGGGCGGGAGAGTTTGGATTGAAAAGTACGGGAAATATGTCTTAATCTCGCATCACGATCTTGATATGGCTGACCGCTGGTTTGAAAAGCACGGCGATATAACCGTTTTTTTTGCGAGGCTTCTTCCGGTGATAAGAACATTTATTGCTTTTCCTGCAGGTGTAGCCAGAATGAAAATGTTTCCTTTTATAGTTTATACTTTTGTAGGTTCATATATATGGTGTTTGGTTTTGGCATGGATTGGAAAACGTTTAGGAGAACACTGGGACTACTTAAAAGTATATTTCCATAAATTTGATTTAGTTATAGGAATAGTCATAGTTGCAGGTATAGTTTGGTATATTAAACGGCATATTAACTCGTTCAAAAAAAATAGCGGTCCCAAAAAATAGATCGCAAATATAAGAGCGATTTTTTCTATAAAAAATTATCTTTCTTTTCTAAACACCATCAATATTCTTGCTTTCCTGAAATGTTGCGGTTTATCTAAAAAAGTTGTAACATATAAAAAAAGGAAAAACTGTTTGAATTAAACCTTTATATCGCCAGAAACTGCATAAATTCATTGAAGAAATAAAAATATGATTGTTGATAAAATTTCAAATTCTAACCGTTATGTAAAAATTCATCCCGGATTCAAAGATGCCTTTGAGTTTTTAAAAAAGGAGAATCTTTCTTTTATACCTGACGGCCGGCATCAGATTGCCGGAAATATTGTTTATGTAACAATTGCAAGACAAAAAGGGAAAGGAAAAAAGGAATCAAAACTTGAAAAACACAGCGAGTATATAGACATACATTTTGTTTTAGAAGGAACTGACGAAATCGGCTGGCGATCGTTTGACGAATGCAAAAAAATCATTGAAATGCCCGAGCCGGGCAAGGACGTGGAATCTTTTTCTGATGAGCCTGACTTTTATTTTAAGCTGAGGCCGGGCGACTTTGCCATATTTTTTCCGGAAGACTGTCACGCCCCTCTTTCGCATGAAAACAGTTTGAGAAAAGGCGTTATCAAGGTAGCCGTCTAATAATGGCCAGCACCGATTTTATTGAAATAGACCCCAAAGAAATAAGTGCAAATGTTTTCAAGCTAATTAACGATGGCTGGATGTTAATTACTGCCGGAAACATTGACTCCTATAATATGATGACTGCTAGCTGGGGCGGGCAAGGAGTTCTTTGGGATAAAAATGTATGTTTCTGCTTTATCAGGCCAACACGGCATACCTATCAATTTGTTGAAAAAGCAAACTATTTTACTCTTTCATTCTTTGATGAAAAATACCGCGATATATTGAATTTCTGCGGAACAAATTCGGGAAATAAAGTTAATAAAATGGCTGTAAAAGGGCTTACAGCAAGAAAAACAAGTATTGGGAATGTGTGTTTTGATTAGGCAGATCTGGCTATTGAGTGCAAAAAAATATATTTTAATGATATAAATCCGCAAAATTTTTTAGATACAAAAATTGAACTGAATTATCCCAAAAAAGATTATCACAGAATGTATGTCGGCGAAATAGTAAAATGCCTAAAAAGGCAGGTTTAGGTTAAGAATGAAACAGGTTAAGGTTAAGAAAAAATCAGGTCTTTATTAAAACCTTTACTCAACCTTAATCTTAACCTGTCGTGTTCTGGCTCTATCTCAGCCTGTCTTATTCTTAACCTGCCGTAAAGGGGGTTTGTTATGGAAAACAGCTGCGAATACAAAGAAAGAAGAAACTTCGCGAGGCATCCTCTAGATATTCCTATTGAAATTCAAATGGATGAGGTAGCGGCTTCCGAGCATGAATATCTTATTGATATAAGCGCGGGAGGGTTATGTTTTAAATCAAAAATTGGATTAAAAAAGGGCAAAATAATCCATATAAAAATACCGCTTATTAAACCTATTTTTGAGGCAGAAGGCGAGGTAATGTGGTCAAAAAAAAGAAATGACCATTATGATGTAGGTATAAGATTTGTTCAGGATATAGATGCGTTTAGAATTAGAATGGTTGAGCAGGTATGCCATATACAGCAGTATAAGGACGATGTTAAAGAAAAGGAAGGGAGAGCGCTTAACGGTACGCAGGCTGCGATTGAATGGATAAGAAAATATGCCGCAAAGTTTCCGAAAGAAAGCGAAATGAAAAACAAATGAATAATACAGTAGGTAGTAGATAGTAGGTAGGGATTAGGAAACTGCAATTTTACTTTGTTAATATTTGTAAATTCTATATTTTAAATTCATTTTTCCTACCTACTAAAACCTATCTACCCTCAGGTCCATAGGACCCTATGGGTCCGAGGACTGCCTACTGTATTAAATGGAGTTCAAAATAAATTTATATTTAGTCATTATATTAACTATTCTGATTGGCGGATATCTGCTGGATGTCCTGGTTGAATACCTAAATATTAGGAACCTTAAAACAGGACTTCCCGAAGAATTCAAAGGTGTTTACGATCCTCAAAGATACGAAACTTCCCAGAAATACCTAAAAGAAAACACAATTTTTGGAATATTCCAGGATACTTTTTTTCTTTTGATAATTATTTTTTTTATTTTTTCGGCCAGTTTTGATATTGTAGATAAATTTGCGCGGAGTTACGGGCTTGGCAGTATTTTGACCGGACTTATTTTTGCTTTTACGCTTTTGTTGGGGTTCCAGCTGCTTAAAATACCTTTTTCGGCTTACCACACTTTTATAATAGAAGAAAAATACGGTTTCAATAAAACCACGATAAAAACATTCATAACAGATATTTTAAAAGGCTGGATTTTAGGCGGTTTTATTGGAGGCATTGTTTTTGCCGGTATTATATGGTTTTTTGCGGTTTTCGGGAAGTTTGCATGGTTTTATTTTTGGATTTCATTTTCAATATTTGAGCTTTTTCTGACATTTATCGCCCCAGTGTTAATCATGCCGTTATTTAATAAATTTATTCCGTTGGAAGACGGGGATTTGAAAAGATCGGTTGAAGATTATGCTCAAAAAGAAAATTTTAAAATAAAGGGATTGTTTAAAATGGACGGTTCCCGCCGATCGACAAAATCAAACGCGTTTTTTACAGGATTCGGAAAATTCAGGCGGATAGTACTGTTTGACACGCTTATACAAAAACATACTACGGATGAGCTTGTTTCGGTTTTAGCTCATGAAATGGGACATTATAAAAAGAAACATATTTTAAAATCTATAATTTTATCCTTTCTGGAAAGCGCTCTGATGTTTTTTATTCTTTCTTTGTTTATCAACAATACAGGTTTGGCAAAAGCTTTTAAAATGGAATATGTTTCAATTTATTCAAGCATAATTTTCTTCGGTTTTATTTACTCGCCTTTAAATCTTATTCTTTCAATTTTCGGAAACTGGTTTTCAAGAAAAAATGAATATGAAGCGGATAGATACGCGGCGGAAACCTATAAAAAACCTGATGCAATGATTAACGCGCTTAAAAAGCTTACCGTTGACAATCTCGGTAACCTTACCCCTCATCCCGTAAAAGTTTTTATGGAATATACCCATCCGCCGATACTTAAGCGGATCAGCGCAAGTCGGCAGCTCAATTTGACACCCTGAAGGCTTTTTTCTATAATTTGTCAGGCTTGCAAACAAGCCTTTTTTCTTTTTTGAATCACCTTTCTATTATACAATCCAAACAGTAAGACACAGTGTTGTGTTTTAATTTGTTTCAGGATATTTTTGTTAAAGGAGAAGTAATTATGAGTTTATTTTGTCGTACGAAAAAAGTTTTATTTTCTTTGGTTGCAATCTTTGCTGCAACTTTCCTTACATCAAATCTGTTTGCTAGCGAAGCATCATTGATATTGCCGGATTTGCGTTCCGTCAATTTTTTGGGTGTTAACGGGCATACCCTTTTAACATTTGGTTTGTTGCTGTGTTTATGCGGCCTTTTATTTGGGTTCCTGCAGTATCTCCATGTAAAAAAACTGCCGGTCCACAAAGCAATGAAGGAAATTTCTGAGCTTATATATGAAACATGTAAAACATACCTTATAGCACAGGGAAAATTTCTTATGATGCTTGAATTGTTTCTTGCAATAATAATCGTGGTTTACTTCGGCGTCCTAAGACATTTTGAAACGGGAAAAATTGCAATAATAGTTTTAGCCAGCATAATCGGTATTCTAGGAAGTTATTCGGTTGCGTGGTTTGGCATGAGAATCAATACTTTCGCTAATTCGCGTACCGCTTTTGCTTCCTTAAAAGGCCTTCCTTACCCTACGAGCGAAATTCCTCTTCGTGCAGGAATAAGCATCGGGATGCTTTTAATAAGCATTGAGCTTTTTGTGATGCTTGTGATCTTGCTTTTCATTGATCCATCTTATTCAGGCCCGTGTTTCATCGGATTTGCCATAGGCGAATCTTTGGGTGCTTCGGTGCTTCGTATAGCCGGAGGCATATTTACGAAAATCGCTGACATAGGTTCTGACCTTATGAAAATAGTTTTCGGTATCAAAGAAGACGATGCGAGAAACCCCGGTGTTATTGCGGACTGCACGGGAGACAATGCCGGCGACTCGGTAGGGCCTACGGCGGACGGTTTTGAAACTTACGGCGTTACAGGTGTTGCTCTTATTTCTTTTATAGTGCTTGCCGTGAAAGACCCTATAATTCAAGTGAAACTTCTTGTTTGGATATTCATAATGCGTCTTGCCATGCTGATTGCAAGCAGTTTTTCATACGGTGTAAATTCGTTATTTTCCGAAATTAAATATGCAAAAGCTACAAAGATGAACTTTGAGCATCCATTGACCTCATTGGTGTGGATTACATCCCTTGTTTCTATAGCGATAACATATTTTATTTCATATTTCATAATCGGCAATATAGGAGACGGTACTCTTTGGTGGAAGCTTGCAGCAATCATATCCTGCGGAACGATTGCCGGCGCCCTAATCCCTGAAATAGTAAAAATATTTACTTCAACCGAGAGTGCGTTTGTTAAGAATGTTCTTAACTCAACAAGGCATGGCGGCGCGTCTTTGAATATTTTGTCGGGTTTTGTTGCGGGTAATTACAGCGCATACTGGATGGGTTTTGCGATAATTTTTTTAATGTCAGTCGCATATATTTTTAGTAAAATGGGACTTAGCCAGCTGATGATAGCAGAACCCGTTTTTGCATTCGGCCTTGTAGCGTTCGGGTTTCTTGGAATGGGGCCTGTCACAATTGCGGTTGATTCATACGGGCCAGTTACAGACAACGCCCAGTCAATATATGAGCTTTCGCTGATTGAAAATATACCGAATATAAAACAAGAAATAAAAAAAGATTTCGGTTTTGATCCCGATTTTTCTAAAGCAAAAATTACTCTTGAAACAAATGACGGGGCAGGAAACACTTTCAAGGCAACTGCAAAACCAGTTTTGATCGGAACGGCGGTAGTCGGCGCAACCACAATGATATTTTCAATTATTGTCTTGCTGACCAAAGGGCTGGCCCAGAATTTGGATAAACTTTCCATACTTCATGCGCCGTTTTTCCTTGGGCTTCTCTCCGGCGGAGCCGTAATTTACTGGTTTACCGGAGCATCAACCCACGCTGTTACAAGCGGGGCTTACAGGGCTGTTGAATTTATTAAAGCAAATATTAAGCTTGAGGGTTCAATCAAAGCGTCAATTGAGGACAGTAAAAAGGTCGTTGAAATCTGTACGAGATATGCCCAGAAAGGAATGTTCAATATATTTTTAGTGATATTTTTTACTACACTTGCTTTTGCATGCTTGCAGCCGTTCTTTTTTATCGGATACCTTATTTCAATTGCTATTTTTGGCCTTTACCAGGCGATATTTATGGCAAATGCAGGCGCGGTATGGGATAATGCCAAAAAGGTTGTTGAGGTTGATTTGAAAGAAAAAGGGACGGATCTTCATAAAGCAACCGTGATAGGCGATACCGTAGGGGATCCTTTTAAAGACACTTCATCAGTTTCGTTGAATCCTATTATAAAATTTACGACTTTGTTCGGCCTCCTGGCTCTAGAGCTGGCAATAGAACTTCCAACGATATTAAGCAGAATGGCCGCTGCGATATTTTTCATAATTGCAGTCACATATGTTGTCCGTTCATTTACTTCAATAAGAATAGAGAAATAAATATAACATTCAAAAAATAAGAAGCAGGAAGAATTTTTGTTCTTCCTGCTTCTTTTGTTATGAAAAGCCGATTATTTGCTGAGTGCCTTCAAGACTACATCCAAGTTAACATCAGTATCTGTGCACCCGTCTTTGGTGAGAGGAACAAACTGAACTGCTATTTTATCTTTTCCTCCATTATTATCAAGAAGCTCAATTCCTTGAGCCCCTTCAAAGTAGCAAGCAACGCCTAAAACCGCTTTCGGCTTAAATTCCTTAACCAGCTTTTCTATTGTTCTCCCGCCTTTAAGTATAAATATTCCTTTGTAGCCCAATTCCTTAGCTTTTTTGCTGATTTTGCTAATTTTGCAGGCCCCGCATTCCATACAAATAAAATAAGAGCCGCGCTCTTTGGCCTTGCATTTTTCGCTGTTTCTTAAGCAGTGAGGAACAAAAGCAATCCTTTCTTCATAAGGAATGGCGGAAAAAAGCTTTTCCATGTCCAGGTTTTTCTTTTCCGTAAGTATTTTATTTTTTTCCTGGTTGGTTTTTTTGTTAATTACGCAAAGTTTCATATTAGCTAATATTTTTGCAAATATTTAGCTATAAATCAAATTGACCCAAAATTTTGCAATAGATTGCAAAATTTGTCCCGAAGGACAGCCCGCCCGTGGCGGGCTGGATTAACCCCGCACCATTTTAAGCGTGTTCAAAGAAAATGTTCGCAAGATTTCCATCTGCTTCCTATTTGAAGTGCTTCATTTTTCAGTGCTTTTTAATGGTGCGGCACTTCGTGCAGATTTTTTCTGTTGAAAAATCTGGGTTGATATTCCTATTCAATTTATATATAATCTTCAGTATGAAAAAAATAATTGTTAATTTGGGTGAACGCAAATATCCCATAATTATCGGCGAAAGCATAAAAAAGGCCGGAATATTTCTTAAAAAGCTGAATATTTCAGGCAAAATATTTGTAATTACGAACACTGTAGTTAAGAAGCTGTATTTTGATACCCTTGAAAAGAGCTTGAAAACTTCAGGTTTCAGTGTTTATTCAATAGCCATACCTGACGGTGAAAGTTATAAAAATATTGAAACCTTAAAAGAGCTCTATTTTAATGCGGTAAAATCCAGGATTGACAGATCTTGTGCTGTAATTGCTTTTGGAGGCGGGGTTGTCGGAGATATTGCGGGATTTTTTTCCGCGACTTATATGCGCGGCATCCCTTACATACAAATACCGACAACGCTTCTTGCTATGGTGGACTCATCCGTCGGCGGAAAAACTGGCGTTGATCTTAAAGAAGGGAAAAATTTAATCGGAGCATTTTACCAGCCGAAAGCGGTAATAATAGACGTTTCATTACTAAATACTTTACCGGAAAAACAGATAAAAAACGGCCTTTCGGAAGTTGTAAAGTACGGAATTATTTCTGATAAGAAACTTTTCGAGCATCTTGAAAAAAAAGTTTCCGGCAAAAATAAAATAGACTCAAACGATTGGAAAAATATAATTTATAATTGCTGTAAGATTAAAGCCGGAGTAGTTGAAAAAGACGAATTTGAAAATAAGGGGCTAAGAGAAATTTTAAATTTCGGCCATTCTTTCGGGCATGCAATAGAAACTCTGACAAATTATGACAAATATCTTCACGGCGAAGCAATTTCAATCGGCATGAATATGGCTTCAAGACTAGCTGTAAAAAAAAGGATTTTTAGCTTTGAAAACCAGCAGAAAGTTGAATCTCTGCTTAAGAAAATCGGTCTTCCGGTTTCGCTTAAAGAGAAATTGCGCCCGGAAACTATGATTTTTATGATGCTGCGCGACAAAAAAACAAGAAACGGCAAACTCCGTTTTGTTT
>JAPLKN010000044.1 GCA_026388075.1 Elusimicrobiota bacterium | reverse complement strand
AGAAGGATTCAAAAGAAACAGTAGAAAAGAGTATTTGCATTTTCTTAATATAGCTGAGACTTCTTTAGAAGAAACAAAATATCATTTAATTTTAAGTAAAGATTTAAATTATTTAGAGGAAAATGCTTATAATTTACTTAACAATCAATGTGAAGAAATAGGCAAGATGTTAAATAGTTTACAGAAGGTGTTACTAAACAGGGAAAAAAACTTATCCCTTACCACTTAACACTTATCACTGTTTCCGGAGGTTTTATGAAAGCTGTTGTTGACAAAGACACCTGTATCGGTTGTGGATTATGCGAATCCTCTTGCCCTGATGTTTTCAAGATGCAGGATAATATTGCAATTGTTATCGCAGATCCCGTACCAGATAACATGAAAGAGTGCGCAAAGCAAATGGTTCAGGACTGCCCGGTAAACGCCATTTCTGTAAATGGATAACAATAAAGACAGAGCAACAGAAATCTTAAAAAGGTTGAAGAAAAAATATCCGGATGCAAAGGTAGCTCTTTTCTACGATAATCTTTTTCAGCTTCTTGTCGCGGTTATACTTTCGGCTCAGTGCACGGATAAACGTGTAAACCTCGTTACTAAGAACCTCTTTAAAAAATATAAAACCGTCAAAGATTTTGCTAATTCCCGCCTCAACGAACTCGAACAAGATATCCGCTCCACCGGTTTTTTCCGCAATAAAGCAAAAAATATAAAAGGCAGCGCTTCCATAATACTTGAGAAATTCTCAGGAGAAGTTCCTAAGACTATGGATGAACTTCTTACTCTTCCCGGCGTTGCAAGAAAAACCGCAAATATAGTACTTGGAAATGGTTTCGGCATAATTGAGGGAATTGCCGTTGATACTCACGTAATACGAATATCCAATCTTTTAGGGCTTACCAAAAACTCAGATCCCGTAAAAATTGAACGGGATCTGATGAAACTTATACCGAGATCTGACTGGACTCTTTTTTCTCTTCTTATTCAGTCTCTTGGCAGGGAAATCTGTGTTGCAAGAAAGCCTAACCACGCAATATGCCCTCTTAAAGATATATGCCCATCGGCAAACCAATAAAACAGTGGTAAGTTGTAAGGATTAAGTTTGAAAACAAAAAAACGTCTTAACTTATAACTTATCGCTTATCACTTACAACTGTATTTCTTTGACTTTGAGACAATAAATAGATAAAATTTACTTCTCTTATTTAAAAGGAGAAAATAATGTCATACAAAGGTTTAATAGACAAATACAGAAGGTTTCTTCCAGTAAGTGAAAAAACTCCTATTGTCACATTGATGGAAGGAAATACTCCGCTAATTCCGGCTAATAATCTCAAAAACGAATTGAAATTTAAAGGAGAAATCTTTCTTAAATATGAAGGGATGAATCCGACAGGATCATTTAAAGACCGCGGAATGACTATGGCGGTATCTAAGGCCCTAGAGGCCGGATCAAAAGCGGTTATCTGCGCTTCAACCGGAAATACTTCCGCATCTGCCGCTGCCTATTCTGCAAGAGCCGGAATTAGGTGCGTTGTTTTGATACCTGAAGGAAACATTGCTTTGGGAAAACTTTCTCAGGCTGTAATGCACGGGGCGTTAGTTATATCAGTTGACGGCAATTTTGATACGGCCTTAAATCTTGTAAAAAGTTTGAGTGAGAAATACCCTTTAACTCTTGTAAATTCCTTAAATCCTTACAGGATTGAAGGCCAAAAAACGGCTTCATATGAAATCTGTGAAGTTTTAGGAAAATCGCCTGATTATCAGTTTATGCCCGTCGGAAATGCGGGAAATATCGCCGCTTACTGGAAGGGTTATAAGGAATACAATAAAGTTTCCGACAATAAAATGGGTTTGCCAAAGATGATGGGTTTTCAGGCGGCAGGTTCGGCCCCGATTGTTTTGGGCCATCCTGTTGAAAAACCCGATACTATTGCAACGGCTATAAGAATAGGTAATCCTGCTTCATGGAAACAAGCTGTTGAAGCAAGGGATGAATCAAACGGAGTAATAGATACTGTTACTGACGATGAGATAATTGAAGCATATAAGCTTTTAGCTTCAGTTGAGGGGGTTTTTGCAGAACCCGCTTCCGCAGCATCAATTGCCGGATTGATAAAGTATGTCAAGAAAGGTTTTTTTGAAAATAATCCGGGGAAAAAAGTTGTTTGCATTCTTACAGGCCACGGCTTAAAGGATCCGGATCGCGCAATCGCATGCGCTGCAAAGCCTAAGAAGGTTAAGGCAGATATTAAGGAAATACTGAAAGTTATAGGAATGTGAAAAAAAGGGATAAGGGGTAAGTGGTAAGTGATAAGGATTTAGCAATAACAAAAGAATTAGCTGCTAAGACGGAATAAACTATTTCTAAAGGAAGGGAAGAAAAAATGGAAGAATTCAAAAAAAATGAAATTCAGATTGAAATTGATGAAGTAACCGCGCAAGGAGCTTATGCCAACCTAGCAATGATTAGCCACTCAGAAAGCGAATTTATTTTAGATTTCATTTTCATGCAGCCTCAAAATCCGAAAGCGCGCGTTAGAAGCAGGATTATCACTTCTCCTATTCACGCAAAACGGATCCTTTCAGCTTTGAAGGATAATGTCGCCAAATACGAATCAAGGTTTGGCGAAATCAAGGCAAATATCCTTCAGGATGACAAAAAAATCGGGTTTTATAATTGACGCAAAATGTCATCCTGAACTTGCCTGCCCCGCTGACCTGCCCCAATGTTTTGATTTTTAAAAAAATCATTTGGGGTTTGGTTTCAAAGAAACCATGCGGAGGGAGGGTTTCAGGATCAAAAGCTTTCTCTTTGAATATCAAAAAATTAAAGTAGATCCTGAAATAAATTCAGGATGACAATAAAAAAATGAAAACAGAATTGATTTGCGTAGGCACAGAACTTTTGACCGGGAAACTTAATTCAAACAGCTCCTTTATCGGAGACAGGTTAAGTCTGCTTGGATTGGATTTATCATATGTAACAACTGTTGGCGATAACAATGATGATATTGAAGAAGCTTTTTCAAAAGCAATAAAACGAAGCCAAATTATTATTGCAACAGGCGGCCTCGGGCCCACCTTTGACGATCTTACCGGGGAAATAGCGGCAAAAGTTCTTGATAAAAAACTTATTCTGGACAAGGGAATTCTGGAAGCGATAAAAGAATTTTTTAAAAAGCGGAAAACTGATATGCCGAAAAATAACGAACGGCAGGCATACATAATAGACGGAGCAAAACCGATTGCAAATAAGTACGGGACTGCGCCCGGACAAATTATTGAATTAGAAGATTCAAAAAAAGGAAAAGGTAAAATATCTAAAGTTTTGTTCCTTCTTCCCGGGCCTCCCAGAGAAATGCAGCCGATGTTTGAAGAAATGGTTTTTCCTTACCTGAAAAAATATGAGTCAAAAATAAAAAAAGTTACTACTTTGCATATCAGCGGGATGAGCGAATCTCAAGTAGATGAAAAAATACGCCCGATAATTGAGGCTGAAAGAGAGCTAGAAAAGGAAACGGTGAGTTTTACTATACTTGCTCATCAAATGATAATAGATTTGAAAATAAGTGTTTGCGGTGAAGACGAGATGCTCGTAGATGAAATTATGCATAATCTTAAGAAAGAATTCAGAGACTGTCTTGGAGACAATATTTTCGGTACGGATAAGGACAGTTTGGAAGGAGTCATCGGAAAGCTACTCGTTGAAAGAAAAAATACTTTATCAGTGGCTGAATCATGCACGGGAGGAATGGTTTCTCAAAAGATAACAAGTATTCCTGGGAGCTCAATTTATTTTAAAGAAGGCGTGGTAAGCTATTCCAACGATGCTAAGACAAAAGTTTTAGGAGTTAAAACAGAAACTCTTTCTGCATTTGGATCGGTGTCCGAAAATACAGCGCTTGAAATGGCGAAAGGTGTAAAAAAGCTTTCCCAGACCGATTATGCGCTGGGAATAACAGGAATTGCAGGGCCGGCGGGCGGAACGGAGGAAAAACCCGTAGGCATTGTTTTTATTGCTTTGAGCAGCCCGACAATTGAAAAAGTATATAACTACAGATTTATCGGAAACAGAAACGAAATACGCGAGCGTTCAGCAAATACCGCGCTGGATATTTTAAGAAGGCAGCTGATCGAAGATAAACCTCCTCTAAAAAAATAATCATGAGATTGTTTATTGCGGTTAATATACCCGAAGAGATAAAAGAAAAATTATCTGTTTTAACGAAAAGGCTTAAATATAAAATATCCGATGTGAGATGGATTGCAAAAGATAATTTTCATTTAACTTTGAAGTTTTTAGGCGAGGTCCGTGAAGAAAAAGTTGATAAAATAAACTCTGCTATTTCAGATATAGCGCAAAATGTTCAACCGTTTAAGGTTTTGTTTTCGGAATTAGGAGCATTTCCCGATTTGAAATATCCAAGGATTATCTGGGTGGGAGTCAAAGAAGGTTCAACCGAACTAAAAGGAATTGCCGAAAAAATAGAGAATTCACTTCTGCCTTTTGGGTTTGAAAAGGAAAAGAGGCCGTTTTCCTGTCATCTTACGGTAGGAAGAGTAAAATCTTTTAAGACAAAGAATATTTCTTTTGAAAAAATAGATACTGATTTTGGCTCTTTTGTCTTGGAAAGAATTGATCTGATGCAAAGTTTCTTAGAAAAATCAGGGCCAGGATATAAGTGTCTCAAATCTTTTAGTTTCGGAGGATAAAATCTTTTTAAGGCTTTTAGGCTTAGATTACGGGATTAAACGGTTAGGAATAGCGGTTTCAGATTCGCTTGGAATAACTGCTCAGCCGCTTGTAGTTATTGAAAGAAAAAGCATAAAAGAAGATATGGAGAAGATAAAAAAGATTTTAGATGAAAATAATATTAAAAAGGTAATTGTCGGGCTTCCCTTAAATATGGACGGAAGTGAAGGGCATCTTATGGAAGAAGTAAAAGGGTTTGCTCAAAAAATTAAAGGTGAGTTTAATCTGCCCGTTGAATTCTTTGATGAACGATTAAGCTCGCTTCAGACAGAAAGAATTTTAATAGAAGAAGCGGATATGTCCAGGGAAAAACGAAAAGGTGTAAGAGATAAAATTGCAGCCGCTCTATTTTTGCAGGCATATTTAGACAGCCACCGCAACAACAGTAATGAGTGATTAGTTCATAGTTCGGAGATAACAACAAAACGGCAAATAACAGTTCAACAGTTGAACTCTCAAAAGAATATGCTGCATTACATAATAGACGGTTATAACGTTATTAAATCTGAGTATTCGCAAATTTACGGCGGGTCTCTGGAAAGACAAAGAAACACTTTAATAGCCTTGATAAAAAGCAGTAGTCCTCAAGGAAGTTCGAAAAATATGGTAACCGTAGTTTTTGACGGAAAAACGGAAGATCCTTTTTCTAGTTCAGGCTATTCAAGGCAGATGTCTGGTTTCATAGAAGTTCTTTACAGCGAAAATGCGACTGCCGACAAAGTAATAGAAATAATTGTAAATGAAAGTTCAAATTCGTCAAATATGGTTGTCGTAACTGATGACAGGGGTATTCATAAGCTTTTGGGGTATTCAGGAGCAAAATTTGTTAGTACCAGAGATTTTTGCAGGAAATTGTTTAATACAAAAAAAGGAAATCCGCGGGAAGAAAATATTGATACTGACTTTAGTGAATCTATTGACAAAGAGTTAAAGGAAAAATGGTTCAATGAAAAATAAAAAATGGATTTTTTCATCTTTGCTAATTCTTGCTTTGGCGCTTTGCTTAATAGGGTGGTTAAGACTGCCTAAAACTCCTGTCACGCTGAGAATTGCTTTAGGATCTTCTTCTCATGAAATAGCAAGAATACTAAAGAAAGAGGGCCTTATAGAATCCGAAAGGCTCTTTATTTTGATTTCAAAAATTACGAATAGCTCAAAAAGATTTAAAGCAGGAGTATATGTAATATCTCCGAGGACAAGCATATTTAAAATAATAAATATGCTTGCCGAAGGTAAATCGCGATTTTATAAAGTTACAATTCCCGAAGGGTTTACAAGCGCTCAGATAGCAGGCCTTTTATATTCGGACGGCATTATTGATAAAGAAAAGTTTCTTTCAATTGTAAAAGAAAAGAAATTGGAAGGGTATCTTTTTCCTCAGACATATTTTTTTGATCCGAGACTTTCAGAAGAAAAAATTATTGAAATAATGTTTCGGGAATTTAACAGAAACTATACGGATGATTTTAAAAAGAGGGCAAAAGAATTAAAAATGAGCGATCAGCAAATTGTCACTTTAGCGTCAATAATTGAGCGGGAAGCTTATCATTCTGAAGAGAGGCCTAAGATATCGGCTGTATTTCATAACAGGCTTAAGAAACGCTGGTATCTTGAATCCTGCGCTACGGTACTTTACGCATTAGGAAAACATAAGGAAAAGCTCCTGAATAAGGATTTGAAAGTTAAATCGCCCTACAATACTTATCTCAATATGGGCTTGCCGCCAGGGCCGATTTCCAATCCCGGTTTGGATTCCATCAAAGCGGCACTATATCCCGAAAGCACTAACGAGATGTTTTTTGTGGTAGGAAGTTCCGGGACGCACATTTTTTCGCGGTATATGAACGAGCATATAAAAAACAAAAGGATGATGAAAAATGCAAGGAAAAATAATTTATCTAGACCATAGCGCGACAACTCCTTTAGATCCGGAAGCGCTTGAAACGATGAATCCTTTTTTAAGGGATGTCTACGGGAATGCATCCAGCATCCACTCATTAGGACAGGAAGCAAAAAAATATCTGGAAAATGCCAGGGAGACTTTTGCGAAGCTTATCAATGCGGAATCACCGGAGGAAATTATTTTTACTTCGTCTGGTACCGAGTCGGACAATCTTGCCATAAAAGGAACGGCATTTGCCAATAAGGAAAAAGGCAACCATATAATAACTTCTTCCATTGAACACCATGCCGTATTAAATACCTGCGAATATCTCGAAGAAAATGGTTTTGAAGTTACTTATCTTCCCGTGGATGAATACGGAGCGGTTAATCCGAAGGATGTTAAAAAAGCGATTAACGCAAAAACCGTTCTGGTAAGTATTATGCATGCTAATAACGAGGTAGGGACTCTTCAGCCAATTAAAGAAATTGCAGAAATTATAAGAAAAGAAAATGACACAAGATTTACAAAAGAGTTCGGCGGTATTTATTTTCATACTGACGCAGTCCAGACTGCCGGCAAAATAAAAATTGATGTTCAATCCCTTGGAGTGGATTTGCTTTCAGTTTCCGCGCATAAGTTTTACGGGCCAAAAGGGGTGGGCGCGTTATATAGGAGAAACGGCACAAGAATTGTCCCTATTCTTCACGGCGGGCATCACGAAAGAAATTTAAGAGCAGGAACAGAAAATGTTGCTGGTATTGCAGGGATGGTTAAAGCGCTTGAATTAAGCCAGACAAAAATTGATAAGGAGCAGGAAAGGATACTTTTATTAAGGGATAAACTTGAAAAAGAAATAATAGAAAAAATTCCTTATACTAAAGTTAACGGACATTCTTACAGAAGAGTGGCCGGAATTTCAAATATAAGTTTTGAATTTATTGAAGGGGAATCGCTTGTAGTTTCACTTGATTTAAAGGGAATTGAGTGTTCCACCGGTTCTGCCTGTGCTTCAGGTTCAACTGAAGCTTCCCATGTATTGAAAGCGATGTGTCTTGAACCGGCGCTTGCTCAAGGGGCCGTTCGTTTTTCGCTTGGCAAGGGAAATACTGAAGAAGACATTGATTATGTTTTGAAAGTTCTTCCTGAAATGGTTGTTAAATTGAGGGAAATATCGCCTTTGTGGAAACAAAGAAAATAGCGTATAGCGTTTAGCGTGTAGCGGATAGTAAAAACGGGCCTTTAAGTCATTTTTTCTATACGCTATCCGCTGTCCGCTATGCGCTAGGGGTTTTGAATGGCTAAAATTGCGGTAGCGATGTCTGGCGGCGTGGATTCATCCACGGCCGCTTTTATTTTGAAAGAACAAGGGCACGATATTATCGGGATTACAATGAGGCTGTGGAAAGATAATGAGGATAAAACTCGTCCGGGCGGCTGCTGTTCTTTCAGAGATATTTACGACGCGAAAAAAGTCTGCAACTATTTGGGTATAAAACATTACGTATTCAATATGGAAAAAGAGTTCAAAAAAATAGTGGTGGACAATTTTGTTAAAGAATATTTAAACGGAAAAACTCCTAATCCGTGCATTGTTTGTAATGAAAAGATAAAGTTTGATTTATTGTTAAAAAAAGCAGGGGCGCTCGGTTTTGATTATCTTTCAACAGGCCATTACGCTGAAATAGAAAGGAAAAGAACTAGCGGTGAGATACAATACTATCTTAAGAAGGGAAAGGATAAAGAAAAGGAACAGACTTACTTTCTGTATCGTCTTGGACAAAGTGAGCTTTCAAAGCTTAAATTTCCTCTGGGGAGTCTTACTAAAAAAGAAGTAAGAAAAATAGCTTTAAAAAATAAAATTCCCGTTGCCGAGAAAGCTGAGAGCCAAGAAATATGTTTTGTCAAAAACAAATATGCAGATTTTATTAAATCTTATGTGCCTGAAAATAATGAAAAAGTTAAGCCAGGACCTATTGTTGACAAGAAAGGTAAAATTTCAGGAACACACAAAGGAATAATTTATTATACTATCGGGCAGAGAAGCGGACTTGGAATATCTTCAAAAGTTCCCTTGTATGTAATAGAAATAGATGCTTCCAAAAATGTGATTAAAATCGGAGAAAAAAAGGATGTTTTTTCAAATAAAATGATTGTTAGTGATGTTTGCTGGATTTCGGGGATGGCCCCTAAACTGCCGCTTAAGTGTAAGGCTAAAGTACGCAGACAACATCCTGCGGCCCAAGCGGAAATTACTGCAAAAAAAGGTGAATTATTTATCAGATTTGAAAAACCGCAGTATGCCATAACCGGAGGTCAATCAGCTGTATTTTATGAACGTGATTATGTCCTTGGCGGAGGGATTATTGAAAAGGCGTTATGAATATTAGGAAAGTTAGGAATGTTATGAAAGTTAAAGAATTTTTAATATTCAGTTTTATAACTTTTTACAGTATGTGATTTACTTTTTAAACTTTCATAACTTTTGCACTTTTTTTCGGTTTGAAGTTTGCTTTTAACTTTCTTAACTTTCATAACTTTAACACTTTTAACGTATTTAAAATATAGTTTGACTTGAAAATTAATGTTTAGTAGAATTAATTTAATTCTTATCCTTAATTTTGGGGAGGCATTAACGTGTCAGAAATAGTTATTACAGAACAGAATTTTGAAACGGAAGTTTTGAATTCTCAATTGACGGTTCTTATTGATTTCTGGGCTCCCTGGTGCGGGCCGTGCAAGATGCTCGCGCCTGTTATAGAAGAAATTGCGAAAGAATATGAAGGTAAAATAAAGGTGGGGAAATTGAATACGGATGAAAATGCAAATCTTGCTGCAAAATTTATGATAACATCAATTCCGACTGTTATTATATTCAAGGATAAAAAGCCGGTTCAGACTCTGGTAGGTTTTAGGCCCAAGACCGAGTTTAAAAAGGCGGTAGATAGTATTCTTTAGTTTAGGAAATCAGGAATAGGAGATATAAGGAGCCGAGCATGGAAAAAGATTTTATTCTCAAAAATATTTCTAAAAAAATGATTCAAAATCTAAAATACGCATTTCTTTTTTTATTTTTAGCTTCTAATATGTTTGCAGCTGAATTTGCGCCTGATTTTACCCTTTCAGACCTTAACGGCAATAAAGTAAGCCTATCCTCTCAAAAAGGAAATGTTGTTTTTCTTGATTTTTGGGCAACATGGTGCCCGCCGTGCAGGGCTTCAATTCCTGAAGTTGAAAAAACATTTGAAAAATACAAGGGAAAAAATGTAGTTTTTTACGGCATAAATTTGGAAAATGACGCCAATGCAGTAAAGAATTTTGTCCAAAAAATGGGGATAAAATATACTGTTTTAGTGGATGATAACAAGGTAGGAAGAGAATACGGGGTACAGGGTATACCCGCCTTTTATATTATCGATCAGGAAGGAAAAATAGCCGAACGCTATGTCGGATTCCAGAACAGAATGAGCAAGGAATGGGCAAAAAAAATAGATGACCTGCTTGTAACATCTTCAAAAGTCGCTAATAAAAATCAGAAAAAGAAGAAATAATGCAAGATTTGATTTACGATCTTATTATAATCGGCGGAGGGCCCGCGGGTTTGACTGCCGGCATTTATGCGTCCAGAGCCAAGCTTAAGACTCTGCTAATTGAAAAAATGGGCTGCGGAGGAAACGCGGCTATTACTGACCGTATTGAAAACTATCCTGGTTTTCCTGAAGGAATTGGCGGTCTTGAACTTGCCTCAAAATTTGAAGGACAGGCAAAAAAGTTCGGCTTGGAAATAAAATTGGAAGAAGTAAAAAAGATAATAACAAAATCAAAAGTTAAGACTATTATTACGGATTCTGCGGAATATTTGACAAAAACCATAATTGTTGCAACTGGCGCCAGCTATAAAAAAGCGGATGTTCCGGGGGAAAATGAGTTTATCGGAAAGGGTGTATCTTATTGCGCAACCTGCGATGGTCCTTTTTTTAAAGAAAAAGAAGTCGTTGTTATAGGTGGAGGGGATTCCGCTATTCAAGAGGCCGATTTTTTAACTAAGTTTGCCAAAAAAGTTACAGTTATTCATAGAAGAGACAAACTTCGTGCAACCAAAATACTTCAAGAAAAAGTATTATCCAATCCCAAAGTATTTTTTGCATGGAATTCAGTAATCACTAAAATTCTGGGATCAAACAAAGTGGAGGGAATTGAAATTAAAAACGTTAACGACAACGAAACATCGTTAATAAATGCAGACGGCGTATTTGTATTTATTGGTTTTTCTCCGAATACATCGTTTATTGCAGATATTTTAAAACTGGATAATTCGGGATGTATAGTAACCGATGATAATATGAAGACTTCCGTTGAAGGCATATACGCAAGCGGAGACTGCAGAAGAAAACTTCTTAATCAAGTTGTCACGGCCGCAAGCGACGGAGCAATCGCTGCCGTTGCTGTTCAGCAGTACTTAGATAATTAGGGACACTTCCCATATATTTCTTAGAAAAGCGATATTTCTTAAAAATACTAATTATTGTCTATGTTGAAAGAGATTATAGAAAGAAAATAGTTACTTTTGCCAAATAAAAAAATATGGGAAGTGTCCCTAATTATGACAAAACTTTATCTAATTGACGCAAATGCCTACGTACACCGCGCATACCATGCCCTTCCTCCGCTTACCAATTCAAAAGGGGAAATGGTGAATGCAGTCTACGGCTTTACCCGGATGATCCTCAAACTTCTCAAACAGGGAAAACCTGAATATGCCATAGTTTGTTTCGATTTTCCGGCTCCTACATTCAGGCACAAAAAATATGCCGAATATAAAGCAAACCGAAAAGAAATTGACGACGCCTTGAAACATCAAATGCCTCTTGCAAGAGAATCCGCTAACGCTCTTAATCTCTTAGTAGTTGAAAAAGAAGGTTATGAGGCAGACGATATTATTGCGACGCTAGCCAGCCAGGCCAGAAAAGACAAAATGGAAGTTGTTGTGATAAGCGGGGACAAGGATGTGCGCCAGCTTGTAGATGATGGAATAACTGTCTGGGATGAAGCCAAAAATACGTTATATGACGAAAATAAGGTTGTTGAAAAATACGGGCTTGAACCAAAACAGCTTGTAGATATGTTTGCCTTAATGGGGGATGTTTCCGATAATGTTCCCGGAATAAAAGGTATCGGCGAAAAGACTGCAACGAAACTTATTAAAGAATTCGGCTCAGTTGAAAATTTGATAAAAAATTATTCTAAACTTGAAGGTAGAGTAAAAGTTTTGATAGAAGAAAATGGGAAAGATGCAGAAAAAAGCAAAGATCTCATAAGGCTTCATTACAATGTTCCTCTGGAAATTAATTGGAGGCAAGGGGAGATAAAACCATTTGATAACGAAAAGCTTGAAAAATTCCTGCAAAAAATGGAGTTTAAAAGTCTGATTAAGGAACTTATTCCGGGTTCGTCTGAAAAAATGGAAAAAGAAGAAGCTGCTTTTAGGGAGTCCGGCAAGAAAAAGTATAAAACTAATATTATTTATACTGAAAAAGAACTAATTGAATTATCTGAAAAAGTAGTTAAAAGCGGTTTGGTTTCTTTAGACCTTGAAACGACAAGCACGGATCCTCACAAAGCGCAGATAGTTGGTTTTTCTTTCGCAATAACTGCTGACGAAGCATACTACCTGCCTGTAGGGCATACTTATTCCGGCGCGTCTAAACAGGTATCGCTTGAGACTTCGCTTTCCATATTAAAAGATATTTTTGAAGACGTAAAAATAAAAAAGTACGGGCAAAATATAAAGTATGATATGCTTGTTCTTAAACAGGCGGGAATTGAACTTGACGGCATTTATTTTGATTCAATGGTTGCTTCGTATTGCATTAATCCGTCCCGTTCAAGTCACGGATTAAAAAATATTGCTCTGGATTACGCAAACTTTCCTATGACAGCAATAGGTGAGCTGATAGGTAAAGGAGCAAAACAGATTACCATGGCTCAAGTAGAAATAGAAAAAGCGGCGGATTACGCTTGCGCTGATGCAGTTGCTGTTTTGATGCTTAAAGAAAAATTTGAGGCA
>JAPLKN010000043.1 GCA_026388075.1 Elusimicrobiota bacterium | reverse complement strand
TCGGGCTCGTCCGCCCTCTGCTGCTTCGCAGCAGCAAAGCCGTACGACTTATCCATCGCCACCCCGTTTAGGGGTCGTTGCCGTGCGGGAAACTGCGGATACACTCCGCCCTCCGCAAAGCTTCCCATTTGCTACGGGCGGGTCCTCGTTCCCTTATTCGCTCGTCGCTTCTCGCTCGCCATTCCGCAACTCGGCGGGAATGTATTTGCCTCGTTGCTCCATTACCGGCGGCTCGAAAGCTTCCTCGCCCCTTTATCCCCCGATATCTTTGCTTCGCAAAGAGAAGCAATCGGGGTAATTCGGGCGTCAACTTGGCGAATGGCTAGCAGACTGCCCAATTAACTAAATGACTTATTGGGTAAAGCCCCTTCCCCCCAACCCCGCTAATGCGGGGTTTAGTACCCTCGGTCGCCCTTCTCCCTCGCCCAAATTCGGGCTACGGGTTGGGCGGGCAGGGGCCAGTCTGCTTTATTGCCCCCCTTCCCCAGTGGTTCTTTTTATAACAAATGAACAATTTTTTGCAAGATACTTTCTGATTCCTTGAGTTTTCTTCCCAATTATTAGCGTGTGGGCATCGTTATCTTTTATTGGATCATGTTTCACTTCTAAATTTTTGTCGCGAGGAACTTTTGCTTTAAGAGATGCTAAATGATTATCTGGGTAATTCGCTACTGATTTAGCAGGAGTAGTACGTTTTGACCAATCAACAGAAGTTTCTAAGGCAGCAAAAGCAGCAGAAGAAACCCTGTCATCTTCTTTCACATAATGATAAGGCGGAATTCTTCTGTATAAATCGTCTTCATTTCCAATCTCAGCATTCATCTTTGTATTTTTAACCTATAATAGCCATTCAGATATTATTTCAATCAGGTCATCAATATTTGTAACTTGACTTTCTTCTTGCTCACCACTTATCTTATCCACCTTTAAGTACTCTATTGGTAGCTTCTCATCTTCCGGTAATTCAAAATCCAATTCTTTATAGAGAGTAAACCATTCAACTTGAATTCCGCCACTTGAAACAGGAGCAATAAATGGTATAGGAATAGCCTTTTTCCCTAGATTTTGAAGACAAAATAGTGTTTTCGTAAAAAAATCAATCGCACGGATTACTGTTTCCCAAGAAATCGGCTCAGCATTATATGAGTCCCAACCCTTCTGAAGCAAGGCAATTTTTTTTAACCTACCCGTTATTGGTTTCATTGCCTCGACCGTTGGCGAAACAAATTCTATTTGAGAATAGTTTTGAATCCAACTTGAAGATTCATTTCTTATTGAAGAAAATGCTTTATATGTAGTTTGTTCCAGAGTAGCAGGCAGGGAAAAAAGATATTCTTTCTGCTCTTTCCGATCTTGATCTAGTTTATATGTGCTATTTCCAACTTTCCAATCGGTAATCCTCTGATTAAATTTATCATTTGTTTGATTATACAATGACTGAAACGGATTAGAAGGATTTTCTCTTTGGAGTATAAAACTCCACATATGGTCTTTCGGTATAGGAATAATTGATATGGCGTTATTCCTATTTAATTCGTCAAAAGCAGCAACCGAGTTGTCACACTTTAATAAAAAAGGCATTCCGCTACTCCTTGGGGAAATACTTTCCTAATATGTTTGTTTGTTCAAGTATTGCGCTGTTTACAAACTTTTTTACATCATCCATTACAAAATTGTTCGATTCTATTTCTTCTGCTAATGTATTAATATCCTGTAATACTAATATAATCGGTGATCCGTCTTTTAGGCTGCCAGTCTTGCACCTAACCCAGCTATTTACTTTGAATTTATCAAAGGTATATTTTTTATGGGCATGGAGTTCAAAATTTTCGGGACGATTAAAAGGCTCTTTTATCCATTTTTCTTTACAAAAATGTTTTGCTAAGAACAATCCAGGATTGTCTGAAGAAACAAATTTATTCGAAACAACAGCCAATCTACCTACACTTGCATTCGTAAAAGTTATATATTTTTCGACGACAGACATTGATAAATCTACAAACGCTTTTTCGTCAAAATCTGGTTCATTTTCTTTTCTAAATCTGTAAATATTCGTTCTGCTTTCAGAAACCTCTATCTTGATTTTTTCTTCGCTATCAGAAAGAATTATACTGGGAAAGTCCTTCGGCACGTTTGGTAAAGGGATTGAAGTAGGTGTTCCATTAAAAATATCAGCGAATGAATTCATTAGTTGACCCAAAACCTTCCCTGTTGAAAATTTGATGATGGGCGTGAAAAGTGATATCTGCAAAGTTAATAATTTAAAATCTTTTGCTTTCATAAAAATCCTCATCTAATTAATTTTATCTTATTGCATTAGCTTATTATACTGATTTTTGAAGACAAATTCAATTTTAATGTTTCCTCTGACTCTGACTTTATTCAGCCTGGCTGAACAAATTGTTCATAAAAGCATTATCTTTTCAATTCTTATGTTTTTTTTGTCCTTATTTGCTAAATTGCTGTTTTCTTGATCTAAGCGTTCATTCCAATTTTATATATTTGAGAACCAGCTCTTTTGAAAGCTCGTTTCTTGCAGAATAGCTTTTATTATTCTTTTTAACAGATTCAATAAAAATAGATTTCTCAAATCTATCCACTTCATTATTTACTGTATTTTGATATTGTGAAATAATATCTTTTTTGTTGTTTTTTATCCATTCCGAGTCCAAATAACTCAGTTTTAGATCACTTGGCATAACAATATTTTCGATTTCTTTATCCATCTCAACTAGCTTATTATCTAAGTTTTTGATAAAAGTAGACAAAACCTGTAATTGATGTTTAACATAACTTCCTTGGATTCCGCCATAAGGGTTGTTAAAACTATCTTCATCTAACGTCTTTTTCTGAGTTTGAGGCAGCTTAATAATCTCTTCTTGCATCCATTGATCCTTATCTTCAAATACCCTTCTAATCTGTGCATCAATTTTTTCTTTCGTTAAACTATTATTCTTATTTGGTTCCACAATGGTTATTTTATTTCCTTCAATAACATCTCCAATCTTGTAGCCACCTGATACTGTCCCGGGGCTAAAATCCCCCTTGGTTTGAATTTTTGGCTTTGATTCTTTTAAAAAAGAAGTGATTATAGCTCCAATTATTAAGACAGCTAATGGAATAATAAAATATTTAAACCACGGATTTTTCCATTTAAATAATTTTTTTATTACATATTGACTATTGATTTTGTCAGCAGAATTGCTTGAGTTTGGCCAAAAGTTTTCTATTCTTTCTTTATAAACTTTCAATTGGATAATGCATCTATTAATATGCTTCCTATAATCTTCAAGGTCTTTTTCATAATTTGTCTCACGACCAACAAATGTAATTAAAGAGCTTACAGAACCCCGAAATTTCATGGCCTCTTCTTTGGAGAAAAGTTCTGTTAACAGATTTTCGGCACCATGGTACGCCAACTCATAAGCTTCATTGTATCGGTTATTGTAAGTTGCCTCATCAATAACTTTCTGAAACTCGCAAATCTTTTTATCAATAAGCTTAATCGCTTTATTTCTTTCAATTTTCATTTCGATACTGAATCTTTCCCCAATTTTATTTCTTCTTCGTTTAGGGTAAATCGAAGAGGGTTCCTTGCTTATCTGATTTTAGCTTCCAGCAGTCGTTTCCTACTCTATCGGCAATAACTTCTAATACGCTAAGTATTGTTTGATGTTCTGGGGTTTTACCATTTTTAAGAAGAGGCAAAATCGCTAGCACAATTTCATCAAAATGTGGATTATGCTTTTCGCGTTCTTTTCTTCTTAAGTAACTTATCAGATAATATCTGATACGAAGCCGAACATCAAGTTTGGTTTTAAATTTCGCATTTTCTTTCAAAGTAAATTTTTCTGTTTCCTCATTAAAATCAAAGTGCTCTCGTAAAATTGGGGTTAAATCAGAATATTCTTTCTTCAACAAGTCCAAGAATCCGAGTTCTAGGCCTTTGATTATCAATTCATCGTTTATCTGTTCCAACGTGGCGCCATGATTTTTCGCTATAATGCCCTCAATGGTTTGTATTACAATTTCAGAAATATCCGTTCCAAGATTGGCTTTCATTATAGCTTTGGGGGTACGCACCTTGCGAAAATTAATAATCAATTGGCCCGATAAAACGGTAAAAGGGTGTTGTCTTTTCTTAAAACTTGTCTGACCATTTTTTTGTGGAACTGCTCCCACATATTCAAACCCACATCCCTCGGCAGTTTCTATAATAAGGTGCCAAAACTCAGGATCTTTATGGGCATAGACAAACGACAACCATCGATCATATTTTAAAACCCGATACATTTCTTTTATACTTTGAGCGATAAGCTTATTATAGCTGTCTTTGCTTTTATTTTTTTCCCCTCCTTCAATAGCTTCGAGATTATAATCGTTTTTCGTAACTTCAAGGTCAAGCCACGCATTCCACATAACTGATAAATCGAGATACGGTATCTTGCTGCCATAAGGAGGATCGGTGTAAATATAATCGACACTTTCATTATCAATTAATTCAAGATTAGTTGCTGAAGCTTTTATTATTTTAGCGTTCTTTATTGTATTTTCATTAATAAAATAGGCAATTTCTTTCTTAGCATCCAGTACTTTGTTATATCGTAATTCAAAATATTTCATCACATCTATTTCTACCGGCATTGGCGCTATCCTATATCTGTAATATCTAAATGCCGCTGCATCCCCACCTCCGTCCCCTCTGACGCTCGATGAATGATAGGTAAGATTTATCTTTGTAAGCAAACCGGAAAACATTAACAATAAGGTATTTCTAACATTTTTATTTTCTTCTTTTAGAATCAAGCTCTTCAGTAACGATAGCTGCGCTAGTTGTTTATCGCTAAATAATTTTTCAATCGTTTCAACATCCGATGCTTTAGGTAGTATTACTCCCTTTGGATATTGATATTTTTTAAGAGCAGCCTTTATCTGTTCATTTGTCTTAGGTTCTTTGGCAATATACCCATTTTTGACACGGGTAAAAGCATCAGAAAACTCAACTTCCTTTACAGGAGTCATAAGTGCTTGTACTATAAATACTGCCATAGGATTTATATCGATGCTAATAGTCTTCCTATTATTCATCATTGCTTCAATTGCTGTTACACCGCTACCTCCAAAAGGATCTAATACCAAATCCCCTGGTTGGGAATAGTTCTTTATGTATTCAGCTACAACATTCCAACTTTGTTTTGTAAAATATCCATGAACTCCAAAATGTCTTTTCGCTTGTTGTTTTTTAACGGGTATTTCGTTCAAAAGAGAGCGATTTCTATAATCAAATTCTTTACTTTCTTTTACTTCTAAAATATCATCATAACTTACACTCTTTCCTGAATGAAAACTATAAAGTGAAAGTAAACCTGATAGTTTTTCCCAATTTTCATCGATTTCATCAACTGAGAATTGAAGTATGGGAACATCAGTAAATTCTCTACGGAAAACAACAAATTCAATGCCATTACATAATGCGAAATACGTACTCCTAATCTCTGGGTGCGAAGAATAGCTGTATACTTGCTCAATATGATCGGAATCCAAAATATGTTCATCTGGGGATTTGGCATCAAGAACCCAGGGAATACTATTCCCAATTTTTAAACAATAATCAGGAATAAGTTTTATTGGCCTTTTCTTGCTTCCAATTTTAAGGAAAGGATGCTGAAGTGTTTTGCTGCGGACAATGTTTTTTTGTTGATATCCAAGTTCTTTGAGAATAGGCAAAACAATTACTTCTCTTACACTATCTTCTTTGAAATTAGGATCATCTTTTATTTTTTTGAAATTTAGCTTTTCAAACAATTTTTCTTTCATACTTATTTGTTTCATAATGGACATCCTTTGACAAATATGACTGCTTTTGACCTGTTTTTGAAGTAACGAGTCGGCAACACGCAATTCTACTTCTTCCCTCTCCCCGTGACTAGTTTATTTCCTCATCAACTCATCAAGACTGATTCCCAGCCCTTCGGCGATCTTTGCGACCGTATGGATTGACGGGCCTTTTATGACATCTGATTCGATTTTTGCCAAGGTGGTATAAGGCATATCTACCTTTCTTGCCAAGGCATCCTGCGTGAGACCTTTTTTCTTGCGCCAATTTTGGATTTTTTTGCCGATGGTGAGTTCTTTTTTGTCCATTTACATTTCTTCCTTATTATGATAGCATTATGAGGGTGGCATATTTGAGCCAACAACCCAATCTTAACAAAATTTTAAAGAACAATCAACGACTTGAAAATATAACGACTTTTGCGCGCGGGAATAAAAAAATAAATCGTTTTGAGCGGGGCGACGACTTCCTAAATAAATTTAAATGGAGTCCCGCTGAGGCGGGAGGACGCCCACCTGAGCGATAGCGAAGGGAAAGCCGGTCAGAAGTCATCAATCGGCTTGCTTATGTTCATAGTAGGTTCGAGCTTCGTTCAACAGACTCGACCAGAAACTACATTCGCATTTTTGCGAATTTGAAATATTTGACAACGAATTTTTGCGCGAACAAAAAGCCTTGAATTTTGAAATGAAATTGTAAGGTTTTTTAAAGTCAAAAAAGACGGTTTGCGCCCGCAGGAAACGGTTCCCACTTCATGAGAAGTGGATAAAATGAAATTTTATGTTCCAATTTTTGTTTTGCCGAAACACTTTCCCCCCGAATCCCGCTTTCAAGGAGGTTTAAGATGAAAACAAAGTATTTTCTGTATGCCCGAAAGAGCACCGAAGATGAAGAAAGGCAGGTTATGTCTATTGAGGCACAGCTTGTGGAGTTGGCTCAATACGCCGAGCGAGAAAATATTGAGATAACCGAAAGATTTATTGAGAGCAAGTCCGCCAAGAAGCCCGGCCGGGAAGTGTTCAACAAGATGATACAGAAAATTTATTCAAGTGATGAGCCAGTTGGCGTACTTGCCTGGCACCCCGACCGCCTTGCGCGAAACTCCGTTGATGGCGGGCAGGTAATTTATCTGATTGATATTCTAAAGGTAGTTTCGCTCCGGTTCCCCACTTTCTGGTTTGAGCCAACTCCACAAGGGCTGTTCATGCTTCAGGTGGCTTTCGGGCAGAGCAAATATTACTCTGACAACCTTTCCGAAAATGTTAAGCGCGGGATTCGGCAAAAACTTAGGCGCGGTGAATGGCCCAATCTTGCGCCGTTCGGGTATCTGAATAATCCCAAAACAAGAGACATTGATCCCGATCCCGCATCGGCTAAAGCCATTAAGCTGGCTTTTGATGAGTTTGCCCAAGGATTGCACACTTTAGAGAGTTTGGGCCAGCGCCTTGCGTTTTTGAACGTCGTGAGCAGTACCAATAAGCCCTTATGCAAAGCCACAGTTCACAGAATACTGACAAATCCTGTTTATATCGGGCTTATTGTCAGGAACAATGAAACCTATGAAGGAAAGTTCGAGCCAATAGTTGATAAAGCGGTTTTTGAAGCTGTTCAAAAGGTCTTAAAAGATCGCGCAAAGCCGAGAAAGAGCAAATATCGGCACGATTTCCCCTTTGTGGGCCTGCTTAAATGCGGTGAGTGCGGTTCGGCAATTACAGCCCAGTATGCTCACGGAAATGGCGGGACTTACAGGTATTACCGTTGCACAAAGAAAGCGGGCCACCCGTGCTCGCAGAGATATTTGCGCGAAGACCTTTTGGTTGAACAGCTAAAGGGCCAGCTTCAAAATACCGCTTTATGCGAATACTGGAAAGATAAGATGCTAGAGCAGGTTGATGTTTGGGATAAAGAAGAAAGTAGGTCTTCCAAATCCTTCGCCCAAAATATTGACGCCCAAGTTTCCGAAATTGAAATTAAACTGGCGAAACTGGTTGAAGGCTACATTGATGAGCTGATAGATAAGGGAAGCTATATAGCAAAGAAAGATGAATTAATTAAGCGGAAACTTGAGCTTACGAAGCGGAAGAATGATTTTGGGCAGAAGGGTTTGTTTTGGCTTGAACCATTGAGGGACTTTATCCGCACGACAAACGCCGTCGGGAAAGCTGTTTCGGCAAATGATTTTGCCAAAATCCGCGAAATCGCGGCAAAAATTGGAACGAACCGTTTCCTGCGGGCGCAAACCGTCTTTTTTGACTTTAAAAAACCTTACAATTTCATTTCAAAATTCAAGGCTTTTTGTTCGCGCAAAAATTCGTTGTCAAAAAATTCAACTTCTTTGGGGTGTAAATGTAAAGACTGGTCGGGGCGGGCGGACTTGAACCGCCGACCTCTCCCACCCAAGGGAGTGAGCTACCAACTACGCTACGCCCCGTTTCAACAACAGTAATTAGTAATGAGTAAATAGTAATTAGTATAAAGACTAAAATCAAGAAAAGCCTTTTGAGTTTCCAATCACTAATTACTAATCACTAATTTCTAATCACTTCTTCAGTATTTTCAAAATATCTTCAAGCTCGTGTTTAACTTCTTTTAGAACACTTGTATCGACTGACTTGGAAGAAACTCCACCCATATTGACATTTAATGTTACGGTTTCATCTTTTTTCCTGCGATCGCCCGACAAATATTTCTTAGCTCCGGCAATTGTAAATTTTTTATTATGAAGCAGGTCTTTTACCTGAAAAATAGTTTCTATATCGTTCCTGGTATATTTTCGCTGGCCGGAATTTCGCCGCATCGGCCTTAAAATTCTAAATTGGCTTTCCCAATAACGCAAAACATAAGCAGGAAGCTGTAAGATCCGGCTTACTTCCCCTATTGGGAAAAATTGCTTATCTGGAATCGGAGGTAAATCTATATTTGTGGTCATTTTTTATACAGAAATTGCCAAAGCTTAAAGTATTACTTAAACATTTTATTAAATATAATTTAGTTTGACAAGTTCAAAATGAAACCTGTTTCAGTCAAACAAATCTTTTGATTGCCGAAAACGGATTTTTCTTTTGGGAGGTACCTGAAATATTTCCCCGGTATTGGGATTTCGGCCCTCCCTGGCTTTAGATATATAAGTTCTGAAAGTTCCTAATTCGGAAATTATTACTTTATCGCCTTTCCTTAAAGCTTGTCTTATTGTAGAAAAAACTTTTTCAATCGCGTCTTTGGCTTCTTTTCTTGTTGCAAATAATTGAGTGAGTGATTCAATTAAATCTTTCTTATTCATATATTAAGATATAAATCCATCTCCGGTTTTGCTTCGCGAGTCATCAATGTCTGAAGAGCTTCCCTAGGAGAACGGTTTTCATATAAAACCGCATAGACCTGCTCTATTATTGGTAATTCTAAACCATAGCTTTTTGCCAACTCGTGGGCGCTTTGCGTAGTTTTAACGCCCTCGGCAACCATTATAAGTTCTCTTTCGGCCTGAGTTAAAGTCTTCCCTTTCCCAATCTTTTCACCTAGCGCGCGGTTGCGCGAATGCCTTGAAAAACAGGTCACAATTAGATCTCCTAAACCTGTAAGGCCAAAATATGTATCTTTTTGTCCGCCCATCTTTACACCAAGTTTTATAAGCTCGCGTAAACCTCTTGTAACCAAAGCTGCTTTTGTGTTATCCCCCAGGCCAAGTCCATCGGAAATGCCCGCAGCTATGGCGAAAATATTTTTCAGCGAACCCCCGGTTTCAACTCCGATAATATCCGGGTTTGTATATACTCTAAAATATTGAGACATCAAAGTTTCCTGACATAGTTTTGCTGCTTCAGAATTGATGGATGCGACCGTAACGGTTGTAGGAATTTTTTGGCACACTTCTTCGGCATGGGACGGGCCGGAAAGAGCTACTATTCTATTTCCGATATCGCGAATTTCATCGCTTATTACTTCAGACATCCTCTTTAACGTTGTGTTTTCAATTCCTTTGGTGGCGGATATTATAATTGATTCTGACAAATCCACATTAAGATCGGAAATTTTACGAGCAACCTCGCGCACAGTATGTGAAGGAACAACAAAAATCAGAAAATCCTTTTTTTCAATCGTTTTTTTAAGGTCATCCGTAACTATTATGTTTTTTGGCAGGATTACTTCAGGAAAAAAACTCAAACTTCTTTGCGACGCAAGCTCTTTTGCTTGTTCAGCGTTAAATTCCCAAAGCACAACCTCATCACCTTTTTCAGCAAGCATTGAAGAGATAGTCACTCCCCAGGAACCTGCCCCCAGGACACCAATTCGTTTCGTCATATTAATTCCCCTTTTGAATAATTCCAAAAATCAAAAATTAAATATCAAAATTTTTACTGCCATTCAAAGTCTAGTAAGTTTGTCTAAAGATATTTTTAGTTTTAAATAAATTCCTTATATTTGATATTTGATTCTAGAAATTTTATCTTCTTTTAAATTTGTTTTCAGTGCCGTTTAAAAGGCGCTTTATATTTGCTCTGTGAGCGTAAATTACCAAAATAGCTGTCAGGGTCACAAAAAGCGAAAAACTGATAGGCTTGCCAGTTACCCACACCATTACGGCAATAAATATGACAGCAAACAATGAACTTAATGAAACATATCGCGAAATCGCAAATGTCAAACCGAAAACTAATGCCCCGAGAAGCGTGATTGTCGGCAGCAGTGCAAAGAATACTCCTGCGCCCGTGGCTACCCCTTTCCCCCCTTTAAATCCAAAGAAAGGCGTGAAAATATGCCCTGATATGGCAGCTAAACCGATGACTAATAAATAAACAGCATTCAAATCTTTAAAATAAACTTGAGCAATTAATACGGGCAGATATCCTTTCAGAAAATCAAACATGAAAGCAATAATACCCGGCATAGGGCCCAAAACCCTGAAAACATTGGTTGCACCGGTATTGCCGGAGCCGTGCTGCCTAATATCAATTCCTTTGTATAGTTTAGCGATGATGAAACCAAAAGGTATTGAACCAGCCAAATATGAAATAATTATAAAAAAATAAATCATAAAAACAATATTAATTGGGTTGTTTTGAAATACGAAACTTCAAAATTATCGGCGAGCCGAAAAATCCAAAATGGTGGCGTAATTTATTTTCTAAAAAACGTTTATATGAAAAATGCATCAGTTCGGGATTGTTTACACTGAACATAAAAATAGGAGGCCTTACTTCAAGCTGTTCAACGTTTCTTATCATCAGCAGCTGCCCTTTTCTAGAAAGAGGTTTCTCGGACTCCGCCATCCTGATAATCTCTCTTAATTTTTCATTAGGAATTCTTTTTGAATATTCTTTATAGATTTCCTCTGCCTTTTCAAATATCTTTTCTGTTCTTTGGCCTGTTTTACACGAGATTAGCAGAATATCCGCCCAGGAGAGAAACTTCATGTTTTGCTCAACCTGTTGTTTCAGAATCTTTAAGGTATTTTCCTTGTCTTCAATCAAATCCCATTTATTTACGGCAATTAAACAAGCTTTCCCTTTTTCTACAATAAGCTGGGCAATTTTTGATTCCGTTTCGCCTATCCCCTGAACCGCATCGGTAATTAAAATAGCGACATCCGCTTTTTCTATTGCATGATGGGTGCTCAAAGCTGAAAGATATTCAAGGTCGTCTTTAAACTTTCTTTTTCTGTGCAGCCCGGGGGTATCTATTATTACATAGCTGGAATTTTCTTTTTCTATTATTGTTTCAAACGCTTCTCTGGTCGTTCCCGGTTTATCATGAACAATGCTTCTTTCTTCCTTTGAAAGAACATTAAGAAGCGATGACTTGCCAACATTCGGTTTCCCGACAAGAATAATGTTAATTTGATGAGTCTTAACATCCGGCAATTGAGCCGCTTTTAAGTCTTTAGTTATTTTTTCAAGCAAAGTATTTATATTTAAGCCGTGCTGAGCCGATATAGAAGTAAAATCATCCAAACCCAATTTAAAAAAATCAAAGGCTTTAAGTTCATCTTTTTTGTTGTCAATTTTATTAACCACAAGCAGGAATTTCTTGTTCATCCTTCTTAAGATGTGATTTATCTCTTGATCTAAAGGATGCAGGCCGTCTTTCCCGTCAACTACAAAAAGCACTAGATCCGCTTTTTGAAGCGCTATCTCCATTTGTTTTTTCACAGATTCTGAAAAAACCTCATCATGCAGCGCCCACCCGCCGGTATCTGTCAAAATAAACTCCTTATCTTTCCACTCAACGTGATTTTCATTTCTGTCCCGCGTTGTGCCCGGCGCGTGATGAACAATAGCTTTTCTTCTTCCAATGATCCGGTTAAAAATCGTTGATTTGCCTACGTTTGGCCTTCCGATAATGACAACATTTTCAAGCATTGTGGTTTAATTTTTTACTACCGGTATAAATATACTCTAATCCTGAAATAATGGTTAAAATTACGGTTATCACTAGCAGAACATCCGTCAAGGCTTTCGGCAGCTTTAATAAAATTAGCCACATTGTTCCCATTTGAAAAATAGCAGTTAATTTGCCCAACAGCAGCGGTTTTATTTCTACGGATGTGGTAATAAGATTAATAACATACCATCCAAGCACAATTATAATGTCCCTGCTTAATATTACGATAAATATCCATGTTGGTATCATTTTAAAATATGCCGCGACCAGGTATGAAGAAAATATTAAAAGTTTATCCCCAAGAGGATCAAGAAAAGAACCTAAAGGAGTAATTTGTTTTTTCCATCTAGCCACAAAACCGTCTAAAGCGTCAGTCAAAATAGTAAAAGTAAATATTATTGCCGGCCAGGGGTGGGCTCCCTGAATGAACAGAACAATAAAGACAGGAATAAGAATTATCCTTAAAATGGTGATTTTGTTAGCTAAAGTCATTTCAATTTTTTTCCTTCAAAAGCAATAAGTTTGATATTTTCTTCCAATATTTTGGAGTGCACTCAATGTGTAAATTTATTCCCTTTTCAGTATATTTCTGTTCTTTTATAACTGCCCATTTATAAATATGCGAAAGACACTTGCTGTCACGATACGGCAGCATAAATCTATGAGAAAAAAGTTTTGGCGTTACAATCTTTTCAATTTTTTTAAGCAGTTCTTCAATACCCTCGCCGGTTTTTGCCGATATGAGGATACTATCGCCTTTTCTGTTTTTATTCTTCTTCCACAACGGCAAAAGGTCGCATTTGTTATAAGCGCAAACTAGAGGGCTATCTTCCGCTCCAAGCTCTTTTAAGACATTTACTACTATTTTTATCTGGTCTTTATAATCAGGGTGCGCTACATCAACAATATGCAAAAGGCAATTTGCTTTTTGCGTTTCTTCCAATGTAGAAGCGAATGCTGCTATCAAAGTGTGAGGAAGTTTATTGATAAACCCGACGGTATCCGTAAAAAAAACAAATCTTCCGCCCGGAAGTTTCACTTTTCTGGTTGTGGGATCTAAAGTTGCAAAAAGCTTATTATCGGCATAAATATCATGTTTTTGACTTAATTTATTTAATAAAGTTGATTTTCCGGAATTTGTATATCCGACTATTGCGATAAGAGGCTGCCCAGATTCAATGCGCCCTTGTCTTAAAACAGATCTTCTTTCTTTTATTTTTTCAATTTGGCGGTCTAAATTTGCAATTTTATACCTAATGACTCTTTGATCTGTTTCAAGTTTTCTTTCGCCGGGGCCCCTGGTCCCGATTCCTCCTGCCTGGCTGTCCAGCATAATACCTTTTTCACTGAGACGCGGAAGAATATATGACAGCTGGGCCCGTTCAACTTGCAGAATCCCCTCGCGCGAACGGGCTCTTTTTGCGAATATATCAAGTATTAAACGCGTCCTATCAATTATTTTTGCGTTTATCAGTTCTTCAAGATTTTTTTGCTGAGCGGGTTTAAGGTCATTTTCAAAAATTACGGTATGTATACCATTTTTTTCAACAATTTCTTTTATATCCTTCGCTTTACCGCTTCCGATCAGATAGGCGGGATCCATCTTGGGACGGTTCTGAATTATCTTCTGCTCAACTTTTGCGCCGGCGGTATCGGCAAGTCTCGAAAGTTCCAATAAAGAATTTTCAAATTCTTCTTTTTTAATCCCGGGAAGCCTCAAACCTGCCAGTATTACTTTCTCCATAATAGATTAAATCACACCTCATTTTTTAAGGCAACTATTATACTAAATTAGCCGTGGTTTTAAAAATTAAATCCGCAATATTTTCGTCAGAACTTTGATTTTCGTTCAAATTAATCCAATTTATTCTTTTGTCTTTCCTAAACCAGGTCATTTGTCTCTTGGCATAGTGCCTGGTATCGCGCTGTAATGTCTCTATTAAGTTGTCTTTTGAAATTTTTTTATCCAGATATTTCAAAACGCTATTATACCCGATGCTTTTAAACGCTTCGCTAGATTTTGAATAGCCCATTCTTAAAACTTTTTCTGTTTCTTCTATCATCCCCGAATTCAACATGCGAATACTGCGCTCATTAATTCTTTTATAAAGCATCTCTCGCTGATAATTTAATCCAAATTGAATAAACTTTTCTTTTGAAGGGGATGTTTTTTTCTGCAGTTCGCTTATCGGGACACCTGTAGCCTTAAACACTTCTATTGCCCTTATAAGACGGTGAGGATTGTCTTTGTTCTTCTCAGCAGACTCAGGGTCAATTTTCTTTAATTCGTCATAAAGATATTCAATGCCTTTTTTTTCAAGTTTCTCTCTGAGAGCTTTTCTTATTTCCTCGTTTTTTTCAGGCATAGGCGCAAGCCCGTCCATCAAGGCTTTTAGGTAAAGGCCCGTTCCGCCTGCAATAATCGGCACTTTTTTATTCTGTTGCAGATATTTTATTTTTTCAAATGCTACCCTGGCAAAATCTCCCGCAGAAAATGTTTCATCCGGCTCAATGATGTCCGTAAGATGCTGAGGGACATCTTTAAACAACCGCATCTTTTTTTCGTTGTCCCAAAAACCGCTTTTATTGGTGCCGATATCCAGATATTTATATACTTGCCGGGAATCCGCGGATATTATTTCCCCATCCACCCTCTTAGAAAGCGCGGCGGCCACTCCTGTTTTTCCTGAAGCCGTTGGACCAACTATTGCAATGACAGTCATATTAGAATTTTATCAAATTATCTCACCCCGCACCATACGCTAAGATATGAGGTTTTGGACTAGTATCTTTCTAGAATTATTAAAAAATCAATCACTATTCTTAAAAGTAAAAATATCTATGGTGCGGGATAAAATAAAAAAGCAAGAATCTAAAATCTCTTGCTTTTATATTTTGTATTTTAAATATCCTATATTATTGCTTTTCCGCTTTCAATTTCAAATAAGTGGGCTTTATTTAAATTGACCACCAGTTCAATTACCTGATTCGGTTTCGCCTGATTATGCGAATCAACTTTAGCAACGATTACATTTTTCCCGGTATTTAAATTTAAAAATATTTCGCTTCCAAGCGGCTCCACGACTTCAACCGTTGCGCTGTAACTGTTGCCATCTTTCGGCCCTAACGCATAAAAGAGTTTATCATAAATATCTTCCGGCCTCATTCCGAGTATCATTTTCTGGCCGCTGTAAGATACTATTTTTTCATGAAACTGTTTAGGAAGTTTAAGCTGAAACATTCCTTCATTTAAGAAAATGTCGTTATCTTTTTTGATAATTTCAACTTCAACAAAATTCATAGGAGGGCTTCCGATAAAGCCGGCAACAAATTTATTGGTCGGATTATCATATAAAGAAATCGGCCCGCTGATTTGCTGTATAGCCCCGTCTTTCATAACACATATTTTTGTTCCCATAGTCATTGCTTCGGTTTGATCATGGGTAACATATATTATTGTGCTTTGAAGTTTTGCATGCAATTTTTTTAACTCAGCGCGCATCTGAACACGAAGTTTTGCGTCAAGATTTGATAAAGGCTCGTCAAACAAGAACACTTTAGGCTTTCTGACTATTGCCCGGCCCAAAGCTACGCGCTGCCTTTGCCCGCCGCTTAACTGCTTCGGACGGCGTTCCATAAGATGCCCTATGCTTAAAATCTCTGCTGCTTCCTTTACTCTTTGATCTCTCTCTTTTTTGCTGTAGCCTCTTAGTTTTAAACCAAATGCCATATTGTCATATACTGTCATATGCGGATAGAGCACATAATTTTGAAAAACCATCGCAATATCCCTGTTTTTCGGAGGAAGATCATTTACGCGTTCATCCCCGATAAAAATATCTCCGTCTGTAATTTCTTCAAGCCCGGCAATCATGCGCAATGTTGTGGTTTTTCCGCATCCGGACGGGCCAACCAATATACAAAATTCCCTGTCGTTTACTTCAAGATTAAAATCTTTGACAACTTCTATATCGCCAAATTTTTTCCATACGTTTTTGATCGTCACGCGAGCCATTCTAATAACCTCCCTGCAATAGGACCATCCAGCTGGCAGCTGTTTTATATAATAAGTTCGTTATTATATTTTTTTAGCTTAATAAAGTCAATTTTAAAAACTATTTGAATAAATAGTTTGATTGTCTAAGAAAAATACAAATAAAAGCAGCCACGGAAATAAAAGGACCAAACGGGATATAATCGCGCCTTCCTATTTTTTTAACAAGAATAAGAATAATCCCGTAAATGCTTCCCAATATTGCGGCGGAAAACAAAATAATAACCACATTGAACAAGCCGAATATTGAACCTATCCCTGCCAAAAATTTAATATCTCCTAACCCCATAGCATCCTGTTTAAAGATCTTTTTTCCAAAATAGCCCATTAAAAATAATACTGCTCCTCCCGTTATTGCGCCGGAAAATGAATTTAATAATCTTGAGTGAAAAGTAAGCCCCAAATCATGATTAAATACACTAAATATCAAACCTACTATTATGAGTGAATATGAAAACAAGTCCGGAATTATTTGATAAAGATAATCTATAAAAAATACGGCTATAAGAACAAACGTGAGATATAGATATAAAAATGTTTCTAAATTCTGATAATATTTATTTGCAACCAGAACAAAACAAAAAGCAGTGACAAGCTCAACGATAGGATAATTTAACGATATTTTGCTTTTGCAGTATCGGCATTTTCCTTTCAATAATAAATAGCTTATCAGGGGGATGTTGTCATACCATTTTATTGCGGCATTGCAATTCCTGCAGTGGGACCTCGGTTTTATCAGAGACTCTTCTTTAGGAATTCTGTAAATGCATACATTTATAAAACTGCCGACAACTAATCCTAAAACAAAAATAAACAAAAA
>JAPLKN010000042.1 GCA_026388075.1 Elusimicrobiota bacterium | reverse complement strand
AGGATGGAACTTTTCACAAGTGCCATATGAGTTTGTGGCAGAATCATATATTCGCAAGAAAATGCGAGCAGTTTCCTATTTACCCCAAGAAGACTGGCAGCCATATATTGATATCTTATCAATAATCGGAAAAATACACGATGAGGCGTTTATGGATTTTTCAAAATCTCTCAATGGTGACTGGCGAAATTTAGCTAAAGTGGTGCTTTATGGTAAAGGTCTGAGCCGTGAAGAAAAGATTAAGATGTTTCTTGACAGGGAATATCTAGTCAATTGCCCGCATCGTGAGGAGTTTGGTGTAAGAAGAGAAATAAATGATGATGTTCTAGGGTTCCTTGTCCGGTACTTTGAAGAAACGGGATATTCCAACGAAAGAATAAAATTGCTTTTCAAAAAACTCCATGATGAAACTCAAAATGACAAATTCCTAGAACAGATAAGCGAAAGTTTTTTTAATAATATCGAACAAGAGCATTATGATAATTATGATTTTCTCAATATTTCTGTCAGAGACATTTCCAAAATGCTTACCTATTGGGAAGTCCGAAAAAGTACGAGCGAAGCAGCAAAAATGCTTGAAAAAACCTTTGAATATATGCGCAAAAAGAATTTAGATATAAAAGAAATTAGCTTAAAGCTTAGGGACTATATAAATGTGCTTTCTAGCGAGAGACGGGATGAAATGTATGCCGGCATCGTCAATGAAATATTCGAAAAAAATGTTCCGGACGGCGCATACGATGTTTCAGAAGATACAAAAAGAATGGTCTGTTTGGCTTCTATGGGGGGAGAATATTATTTGATTGAGAATGATATTTCCAGTATATCTGAGGAAGACAAGAAGGTACTTTGCTTGGTTTTGAACAGCGACTATATGTATAGGAAACATGCCAAAGAACCCTATGGATCGAGAGATGAAATGATGAAGTCTCTCGCAGTTGATATAACTCTGGGCAAATTGAGGAGTCTTAAAGATGTCCAAGATGATTGGTACGCGCAGGTCAGCGATTTAGCTATTAAGGTATTCTTAGGTGAAATGGGTGTTGCTAATTCAGAAGACAAATATGACCAACTGCAAGAATTTTATAAAACTTTTGCTGAGCAGAGACGTGGAAAATACGGACCGTCAGCTGAAGAGATGCGGGGACTTTATATTGAATTGTTTGATACGAAAAAAGCTGATCCGGAAGTTACCGACAAGTATGAAACGCTGTTCAACAGTATTTTCAAACTGCCTTTCTATTTTGATAGGACGAGCCCATACGCCGAAAGCAGAGAAGTGCTATTCAGGTCAGATATATTCAATTTTATATTTGAATCTCCGATGCCGTATGAACAAATTATTGAAAAAGCAAAAACGTTTTTGCCGCCAGGTCCTCTAAGAAATTTCATTCTTTTGGCAGCATTCTTACGTGAAACTAATATTAAATACCCTAATCAACCTATATATGATTTAGTGAAACTTAAAATACTTATTGAAAATGATAAATCTCTTGTTGTGTTGTTAGAGAAGATCCTTCCCCTTTTGAATACAGATAAAAGGCTTGGGCTTGAAAACATGTTTCTTTTGTCCTATCTAATCAGAAGGGAATCGGGAAAGAAACAAACGGGGCTTGGAGCGGAAGATAGACTAAGTTTTGAAAAAATACTTCCCTCTGAGCCAGGGCGGCAAAAAAAGGAATTAAAGGTCGTATCGGCTGTTAAGAAAATGGGCGAATGGTTTAAGCTTATTTATTGGGTATTTGTATATATGTTCCTTCAGAAAGGTATTGATTTGTCTCCAAAATTGACATTGGCAACTTCAAAAGGCATCTTTATAAAACGTGGTATTGATTCAAGAATTTGGGGTACCGGAAGGTCGAAGCTGATACTCGGTGACATAAATAAAAAGCGATTTATTGATAAAATGAGAAAAGGGAAACAACAGGGAAGAAAAATAGATGAATTGTTGATTGGATGGCTTACGGCCAAATACAAAATCTCGGAAGATCAATTGGATGCACTTTCAGAAATGCAAATAATTAACGAGCTAATGGAACATATTACAAGCAGCTGGCAAGAAATATATGACACTGTTCCATCGATTAAAAAACTCAAAAATGTTAAGCAAATTGTTGCTCAAATTGATCAGGTAAAAAGATTTAAGGTGCCTCCGCAGCGAGCATACGCAATATTGTTAGATTATGGTCGAATTACTAATATAAGCAGCATGCTTAATATTGCGCTTCTTGAAGCATTTTATCCAAACGCTATTCAACGCAGGTACGATAAAACTGTCCTTCGTTCTATAATTAATAATTATAATCTGGAAAATATTCTTAGGATTGTTTCTAAACTGAATTCAAAATTTCTAAAAAAACTAGAAGTGGGCTATTTCAGCATGAAAAGGAAAAATAGCGGAATAGATAAAATAAACATTCTGTTTTTTGACTATAACCATCCGCAAAAGCTGGCGCAACTTGATTCTGTTTTGCCCCAGTTATTAGAAAAGTCGATACAAAGTATATTAAGCTCTGATGATACATTTGAAGAAAAAATAGCTTATATATGCGAACGTTTTGTAAACTCCCAGCCGGCGCGTGACAAATATTTGGAATTAATTTTTACTGAAGAGATAAATCTATTAAAAAGCAGGTATAACCAGGCACTGGAGAGCGGAACCATAGATAATCAAATAGCAGAGCTTCTGAATAGAATTGAAAAGATTCGCGTATCCTCAAAGAAATTCTTTAACGGCTATTTCAGCAATCATTTTCTCTTTTTAGCGATGGACCTTGAACTGAAACTTAAGGAGGGACTAACCTTTGACCAAAAACTTGAATTGCTAATAAAATACTTTCCTGATAAAAACTATTTCAGGGACGATATATTGAAGAACTTTCTGATAAATGCAGAGACTGATGGACAGTATGAGAAAATAGATGCCTTGCTCTATACAGAAAAGAAGGGAATTCTTGAAGATGAGCAGCTGCTAGGAAACTCTTTAACGGAACAAAAAGTAAAAATAGTGCTGGAAAACCTTTCTGTAGCCGACCGAAAAGACCTCATGCTCTGGATAATCGGCATAAAAGAGATGCCCCTTCAAATTCGTGAATACGAGGAACTTATGGGAATTTCGTTTGAAAGTATTAGAGATTTGTTTGCTATTTCGCGGGAATCAAAACAGTATGCCTATGTCGGAGAAAGTTCGCGCAATCAGCTGATAGAGTTTATGTTCTGGGGAGATAAAGGTATTATTTCGGATGAGAAATTGTTTGCAGATTTCATGAATGAACTCAGAGAATTTATAGTCAAAAAAACAAATATCGGAAAAACCATGTCGCCAAAATTGCTAAAAAAGATCTTTTCCGCAGTCATCAAACATAGTTCGCCGCGAAAAAAACTTGAATTGGTGCAGTCTTTGGCGCTTAACTTGTCGTCACTTTTTGAAGGTGAAGGCGAGGAAAGGGACGATTATGAGATTATTTCTAAACTAATGGAGTCTTTAGGAATTATAGGAATAAAGATTGCCCAAATGATTGCATATTCAAGCGACATTCAGATTCCTCCTAAATTGCGTGAAAAATTTGCCGAGCTCGGTTCCAAAGCTAAGCCGCTGAACAAACAATTTGCCTTTGAAACGATAAAGAACCTAGAAATGCAAAAGAGATTTCCTAGCATCGGAAGGTTGTTGGGTTCGGCATCTATTAAAATAGTCTTTGAAGCAATACTTGACACCAGTGAAAAAGTAGCGCTCAAAATCAAAAGGCCCGATGTGGCACAAAATTTAGCCGAAGACCTAGAAATGTTTAAAAAGGTATGTAACGAATTAAGATCGCGGGGCGTAAAAATACCTGAAGGTTTTGAAAACCGTGCATCAGGCAGTATTGCAGAAGACGCAAACTTTGAAAGAGAAATCGAGAACACCAAAAAACTTGAAAGCCAACTTGACGAAATTAACGAGCAGAAGAGCTATGCGATAAATGCAGAAACACCTAGCCCAAGAAGTGTCCTGTTTGTAGTGCCCAAAATGTACCCGGGCTCAAACGAGTCGGTACTTATTAGTGAGCTTGTAAAGGGTTATGATTTAGGAAGGGGTGAAGAATTGATAAAAAGTGGTAAGTTAACCGCAGAGGAATTTAGACAGCTTAAAGGAATTATTTTTGATTTTCTCATGACTCAATTGTTTGAAAAGGGGTATTACCTTGGGGATCCTCATGGCGGGAATTTCAGAATTGTGATTGAAGATGATGGGTCAATTAAAATATATCTTATCGATGTCGGAGCGATGAATGATCTAAAGCCGAAAGAAGGGGAAACCTATATAGAAACCTATGCAAAACTGCTCAAAGGCCTTGCCTGTTTGAAGCTGGGCTTGAAAACATCAGATGATTTTATTGACGAGGCAATATTTTTCAAACGGGCAGGATATCTTACAGAGGACTTAAAAACAGATGAAATGCTTAGCGAGATACTTAAAAAAATACCCGAGGAATTTAGGCCATATGCATCAATATCTCAATTTAAAAAAGCGGTGGCTAGGGATATTTTATTTGGTTGGATACGTAGGACAGAGAAAAGAACACTTCCTGGAAAGATTGAAGCTAGGCCCTCCATTCCGCCCCAAGCTATCGTGAAAAAACCTTTCATGGCCATTGGGTGGGAATATTTCAGGGATAAATATAAATGGGATGAAAAGAAGGTTGAAAACTACATTAAATTCAAGGCGCCGGCTATTGAAACTGCTGTTTTCCAGATTGTCGGGCTTGCTATTATAATGCTGGGATTGCCTTTAATCGGAGTATTATGGGCAGTATTAGGTTTTGCTGTCGCGCACACGATACTGGAATGGAAAGTCCGCGCTAAAGATATCGGCAAAAACTTCCTTTTCAGGCTCGGTTTTGGATTCCTTATTTTCCTTCCTTTTGCCGGTATTGCATCGCTTCTAGCTTTAATTCCTTCAACATTACTGCCTATTATCGCAAATTTAATAAACATAGTAATAACAATTCTAGTTGCCTCGCCACTTGTTTACAAATTCCATTCAAAATTTAACATTTATCTTTATGACCTAAAACAAAAACCGGACAACGAGCTTACGCCTTTACAAAGAAGAATTAAAAAATTGCCCTTTCTAGCAATATCAAATAGGATTTTTTTTGTAGATGAGTTTGGGGAATCGCTACCAAGGGAACCTAAACAGGAATATTCTTGGGAGTTGACGGGCCAGCATTTTTTTGAGATAGAAAAATTTATGCAGCGGCTTGCAGGAACAGGATATGACGTAGCCAAAGTAGAAGAACTCTTAAGGTATGGTTTTTCTCCTGGAGTCACTCTTAAAAAAGACGAAAAATTTGGAGTAGTTCCTGAAATTGAAGCTCCTTTGTCCGAAAAAAGAAAATTTGCAGACCATTTCATTATGGGGCAATATCGGGAAAAGGTTAATAAAATCAGGGAATTAGTGGGAAATGCGATATACAAATATACTTTGGAATATCATAATCATGCCGGATTAGGAAAGCTAGATGAAAACGAGAATTTTATTATCTTTGATTTTCTTGAATATAATGAAAATTATTCCATAGGGAGTGCGGTAGATTTATATTTCCGGGTTGTTAAAGTTCTAAAAGGACTAAACCTGTTTGACAAATTAGCGGGAGGCCCAAATATTACCGGAATAATGCAAAAATGTGCAAGATCTATTGGCAAGAAAACAGAAGAAACAGAAAGAATAGTGAGGCTTACTATTGAACGGCTTCAAAAGGAGGGTGCTTGGACGGAAGTTCCGTATATGGCATCGTACCTTGTCGCCCCTGGTACCTATCAAAAATACGGTGAACTTAATAACCTTCCTGAAAATTGGTACCGATTAGATTTTGTGCAAAACTACAATGAAAAAGGCGAATATATATATTCCGTTCAAAAACGCGACTGTGAGCTAAACTTTGCGCCGAAATACGAACTATCTTTTACAATTCTCCCTACGGTTGCTGTTTCTGCTGCAGGAATTGTAATAAATGCGATATGGGGTATTACTATTTTTGCTAATCCATTACTAGCGGTAATAATTCTAGTCATATCTCATATAGTATTTCTATTTATGCATCAAGTAACAAAAGAAAGGATACTAGGGGCATCATTAATGGGAGCCGCCAGCGGTGTTGTGTTTTGGTATTTGTCACAAATAATTGGAGTGAGCTGGTTAATGCCTCTTATTTGGGCAATAACCGCCTTAGTAAACTGGTCAATACATAAGATTTATCAGATAATATTCCCGAAAGCTACTCTTAGTGTGGGCGCTTTAAAATTAAAATTAAATCCAGAATTTCAAAAAGATTTTGATAAAATGAAAAAAGAAATTGAGGATGCTTCCAGATTGCCAGTAAATTTGAAGAAAACATTTCTTCCGATGAATGTAAATATGGCATCACCTGATATTAAATTAATTAAGGCGGAAGAAAATAAACTATTTGCTGAATATTTCAGAGTCTTACAAAATGATCCAACGGCAGTAAAAAACTTGAAAGAAGCTCTTGTTCAAAATGGTTTTAACAAAAATCAAATTTTAGAAATATTCAAAGGAAAAGCAGATATTTCTTTATCTAAACAAGATAGAAGAAAATTCTATGATGTAATGTTCAATAAGGCAAAAATATGGCCACTAATGCAAAAAGGGTTTGACTTGGGGATAAGCAAAATAGAAGAATATCTTACCTTTAAGGAATTTGCCAAAGATTTCTTTGAAAGATATGTATCTGAAGAAAAAATAAGTCTAATAAAAACAGTTGCTTCAATAATGTTTGCTGAAGACAATGATGAATTCGCTATTTTATATAAACAGGGAGCCGCCAGCATAACTCTTGAAGAAGAAAATGCATTGAAAAAGGGAGAAATACGCGGGACGACACGTTCCTCATTTGATATGACATCTGGAAGAATTCAGCAAGTTAATGTAGTAGTTAATTTGGATTCCGGCGGGTTTGGGAATATATTGGCAATAACTTTGCACGAAATGGGGCATGCGCTCCTATATGGATTTTTAGGGACTATTGGAGCTCAATATTCTGAGGAACACGATTTTGTTGTTGAAGGAATCGCTGAACATTTTACTGTTTTATCATTTAAGTTATTGGATGCTTATGAAATATTTATTGCAAAAAAAGGTTTAGGGGGAAAAACAATATTCTGGGAATGGTCAAAATGGAGTGAGTTCGATATCGCTCGTAGAGCTTCCGACGCTTATAAACTCGGGTATATACTTT
>JAPLKN010000041.1 GCA_026388075.1 Elusimicrobiota bacterium | reverse complement strand
CAAAAAATATCTTATTGCATAGATGAATCAAATTTTAAGTTGGATTTTACTAGAAACAGGATTCGGCATGAAATTTTAAGCAAATTAAAAAAATACAATAAAAAAACTGTTGAACATCTTTTTAATTTGTCAAAAATTGTTGCATCAGAAAATGAGTTTTTGAATGTTTTTACGAATAAAGCATTAAAGAAATCCGCAAAATTCGGGATTGATAAAATTTCACTTGATTTAAATGAGTTTTTCAGATATAATAAAACAATTCAATACAGAATTCTAAAACGAATACTGCCTGAAAAGATCTCTCTTTTGAATATTGAAAAAGTGTTTGATTTTCTAGTAGATTCAAAGAAAAATCATATAGATCTTTCAGGGACATGGAAAGTAAGAAAAAACAATCAAAAATCATATTTTTTAAAAGTTCAATGAGTTCTAAAAAAGAAAATAAAATGAAGCTCCACGGGCAAGCTCGTGGTATCTCAAAGATAACGGGATTCGCTCCCCGCTTACACGTGGAGCGTCCGCCGCGGCGGACCGCACCAAAGACCATTTCCGCCCAAGGCGCCGCGCCTGCCGGCGGGCAGGGATCTGCCTCAGGCATGACATCCACACGGGTAAACCCGCGGTCTTCTGGTGCGTGGATAAAAGGGATTTTAATAAGCGAGAAAAGGATAAAAGAAAGAATAAAGGAACTTGCCGAAGAAATCTCCAGGGATTATTTTAAAAAAGAAGTTCTTTTAGTAGCAATTCTTGATGGAAGTATAGTATTTCTTTCAGATTTAATACGAGAGCTTAAAATAAATTTTAGCATAGATTTTGTTTCGGTTTCTTCTTATGAAGGCTCAAAGAGTACCGGCAAAGTTAATATTTTGAAAGAAATGCGAAATGATCCTTCGGAAAAAAATGTTCTTTTAGTTGAAGATATAATTGATACGGGTTTTACGCTTGATCAGGTTAGAAGGAGCATTCTTTCAAAAAATCCTTCTTCGCTGAAAATATGCGTTCTTCTGGATAAAAGTGATGCGCGCAAAATCCCGGTTGATATTGATTATGCTGGTTTTAAAATTCCTAAACAATTTGTGGTAGGATATGGTTTGGATTATAACGGAAAACATAGAGGATTGCCTTTTATAGGTGTTTTTGAATAATAATTAGGGCTTACTGAAAAATAAAACTAATGATTGAATTATTAATAAGTTATATGAAAAAAAAGAACTTAGAAGTGCACGGTTTTAACGCGCATTTCATCAAAAAACTTGCACTTTTTGTTACGAAAATATTTTTCATTAAGCCCTTGATTACACAGATAACGGCAAGATTACACCGATTCACCGTCAATCATAATCTGTGTAATCAATTCTGTAATCAGTGTAATCAAGGGTCTGATATGTTTTTCAGCAGACCCTAATTATTTTCTAAAGGAAGTTAAAAGATGAAAGACAGGAATCGATGGAGTGTGTTAATTTGGTTGGCAGTATTTTTGTCGCTGCTTTATCTTATACAAGCGGCGCGTAATAGGCCTATTGAAGAAGAAATACCTTATTCAATACTGAAGGAGAATATTAAGGCCGGGACAGTGGCAAAACTTGTTATAGGGAAAGAAATAATCCGCGGGGATTTTTTAACCCCGGATAAAAAAGTCATACACTTCCGGACGGCAGCATTAAATGATCCTAATCTCATGTCCGAACTGGAACAATATAATATCCCTAAATACTCTGGAGAAATTGAGCGCGGTTGGTTAATGCCTTTTCTCATGAACTGGGGTCCGGTCCTGCTTCTTATAGTCTTTTGGCTTTGGATGATACGCGGAATGCAGACCGGAGGTAAACAGCTAATGTCTTTCGGAAGAAGCAAGGCGAAACTTCAAAGCAACAGGAAAATCAAGACTACTTTTAAAGACGTTGCCGGCTGTGACGAGGCAAAAGAGGAACTTCAGGAAATAATAGAATTTTTAAAAGCCCCGGCAAAATTTCAGAAACTCGGCGGAAAAATTCCAAAGGGCGTGCTTTTGTACGGAGCTCCCGGAACAGGAAAAACCCTTTTAGCAAAAGCTGTTGCAGGAGAAGCCGGGGTACCGTTTTTTTCTTCAAGCGGTTCGGAATTTGTTGAAATGTTTGTGGGCGTTGGCGCGTCAAGGGTGAGAGATTTGTTTGATCAGGGTAGAAAAAGCGCGCCGTGCCTTTTATTTATTGATGAAATTGACGCGGTCGGAAGGCATCGTTTCGCCGGGATCGGCGGCGGGCACGATGAGCGCGAACAAACATTGAACCAGATACTTGTTGAAATGGACGGTTTTGACACTAAAGAAGGAGTAATATTAATTGCTGCGACAAACAGGCCTGATGTTCTTGACCCCGCGCTTCTTAGGCCGGGCAGGTTTGACCGCCACATATCTATCCCTAACCCTGATCTAAAAGACCGTTTTGAAATATTAAAAGTTCATGCAAGAAATGTTAAAATATCAAAAGACTTGGATTTGAATGTTGTTGCAAGGCGCACGCCGGGTTTTGTAGGTGCAGATCTTGCAAATGTTGTAAATGAAGCCGCGCTTCTGGCTGCAAGGAGAAACAAAGAATTGATTGAATTGTCTGAATTTGAAGAAGCTATAGACCGCGTTATCGCCGGTCCTCAAAAAAAGTCCCGCATGATTTCAGACCAGGAAAAGAAAATTATTGCATATCATGAATCCGGCCACACGTTAGTTGCAAAATTTACGCCGGGGGCTGACCCGGTGCATAAGGTTTCAATAATTCCAAGAGGCCCCGCATTGGGTTATACACTTCAGCTTCCCATAGAAGACAGATTTCTGACAACAAAGCAGGAAATAATAGGCAGGTTGACGGTTCTTTTAGGGGGAAGAGTTGCAGAAGAGTTGATTTTTAATGAGATAACAACTGGGGCTCAAAATGACCTTTTAAAAGCTACCCAGATGGCTCACAAAATGGTGACAGAGTTTGGAATGAGCGATAAAATAGGACCCCTATCTTTAAAAGGGCCGGATGAAGAAATTTTCCTTGGCAGAGATTTCACCCGGGAACCTAGATTTTCTGACAAGACATCACAGACTATTGATGAAGAAGTTAAAAAAATTGTAGAGGAAGCTAAAAAAGGCGCGGAAAAA
>JAPLKN010000040.1 GCA_026388075.1 Elusimicrobiota bacterium | reverse complement strand
TGAATGAATTCTTCCAGCAGGCCAAATTCTGCCATAATAATCCTATTGCTCAATAATTCTGGGCGTAACAAAAATCATAACATTTGTCTTTTTTTCAATTGTGGTCTTTCTGCTGAATAATACCCCGAACACAGGAATATCGCAAAGTAAAGGGATGCCGGACGATACATTTTCTTTGTCTGTTTCTATCAGTCCCGCAATTGTGATTGTTTGCCCGCTTTTAACTTTTACAAAAGACTTAGCTTCTCTTTTTACTATTGAAGGATACCCTCCGGACATTTTCGTATAATCTAAACGGCTTACCTCAGTATTTAAAGCAATATCAATCATTTCTTCCCCAATGATTTGGGGTGTTATTTCTACCTTTATGCCGTATTCTTTCCATTCAATACTTCCGCCGATATTGCCTGTAGCTACAATTGGTATTTCTCCGCCAACGATAACTTTTGCGGATGTTCCGGATTTAGTTAATATTTTCGGTTTGGATAATATCTGCGCTGCTCCCATTTCCTGCAATAATTTCAACTCTGCAGTTAGAGAAGTATATTGAGCCCAATCCCCCACTTTAATTAGCGACGGAAAATTTCCTATGGGTTCAGGCATAGTTGTCGGAACTCTGCCGCTTACGGTATTTGCCACCTGTCCCACCTGCATGGTATCTGTCCATTTGATACCTAGATCGTTTGCTTTGGTGTTATTTATTTCGGTTATTTCTACGGCTATTTCGACCATTTCACTTTTTGCAAAAAGATATGAAGGAATTAATGAAGCAAAAACGCAAAAACAAAGAATCAGTCTGGCCAATTTCATTTGTTGTTCCCCTTTATTGCAGAATTTGAGTTCATATTATTAAAATATTTATCAGTTGTCAACGAAGCAAAAAAGCATTGATAAATAGGGACAGACACCTATTTATCTTTTCTTTTATAAAACGGCCTTTGGACGACTTTTGCGCTTTTTTCCTGATTATGAATTAATACGGATAAAATGTCGCCGATTTTTGCCGGTTTTTCAATATATCCAAGCCCTATTCCCTTTCGAAATGTCGGAGAAAATGTTCCGCTCTTAACAATTCCGGTTTTTTTCCCCTGCATTAAAATATCGCAGCCGGCTCGCGGGATACCCTCTTCCATAATAATTGCTGAAAGGAATTTTTTTAAACCCTCTTTTTTTTGTTTTAGCAACGCTTGTTTACCAATAAAATCTTTGTCCCAAAATATTGCCCAGTCCAGCCCGGCTTCCAGAGGCGTTATATCGTCGTTTATTTCATGGCCGTGCAAAGGCATGCAGGCTTCAAGCCGTAAAGTATCTCGCGCCCCAAGCCCGCAAGGAGTAACCCCCATACTTATCAGCTTATTCCATAAAACTTTTAGTCCGTCATTAGTGATAAATATCTCAAATCCGTCTTCTCCCGTATATCCTGTTCTTGCAAGGATAGAATACTCAGGTTTCATTTCTTTCCAGGAAGGATTAATAAAACCGAAATATTTTATTTGTGACAGGTCATCATTAACCAACTTTTCCATTATTTTTTGACTTTCCGGCCCCTGAAGAGCCAAAAGCCCTATTTTATCGCTGATATTTTCTAAAATTACCCCGTTAGAGGATACTACTAACTCTTGTCCGGGATATATACTTTTATTTTTTGACAGGGGTGTAATTGTAACATCTTTATTCGTTAAAGAACTACTCTCTCTAACGGGGTGAACACCATCAATTAAATTTTCCTGAAGCCAGTTAAAGTCTTTTTCAATATTTCCCGCATTCACTACAACAAAAAAATCGTTTGGCCTGCGATAAATAATAATATCGTCAATTACTCCGCCCTTTTCATTTAAAAGCATTGAATATTTTGCCCGCCCGGGAATAATTGAGCCGATGTTTGCAACTGTAACTTTATCCAAAAACTGCGCGGCATTTTTTCCGGATATAACAAACTCCCCCATATGCGAAGCATCAAACAAACCGGCATGTTGCCTTACCGCATTATGTTCATTTATTATTGAGCTGTATTGAACCGGCATTTCCCACCCGCCAAATTCCGTCATTCTGGCATTTAATTTTATATGTTCCTCATACAATGGAGTTCTTTTCATATTTTCCCTTTCTTAAAATGATTACACAGATTAATAACTGCGATTACAGTGATTATTTTAATATCTACTCTGCTTTGTCTTTCTTAGTTTTTTAACTGACAGCTGATGGCTGAAAGCTTAAATACTCATTACTTCCAAAAAGGGCAAGCCTTTTTGGTCCAACAGCGCATCACTCATTACTGTTTTTTGGGCAGCTCCACGCATTTATTTATTGAATCTTCCAAAGCGCAAAGTAATGCTTCGGATAAACCGGGATGAAAGAACAATTCTCTTCTTAAATCGTCAACTTTAAGTTTGTTCCTTATGGCTATGCTTAATAACTGAATAAGCTCGTCAGCGTTTGCCCCTATAATCTGTCCGGATAAAATTTCATTAGTTTTTTTATTTACTGATACTTTTACCCATCCGCTTCTTTCCCCTTCTATTAACGCGCGGGAGTTTGCCGTAAAAGGAAATTTCCCGTAAACAATTTTTTCCTTTAAATCCTCAGGGATATTCCCGATGCTTGCACAAGGCGGATCGCTGAAAACAACCTTCGGAACATTAGAATATTCGGTTTTATTTTTTTCGACAAACGCATTTTCGGCTGATATCAAACCGTCAGCTATAGCCGTATAGGCAAAATAGGCTTTGCCGTTGACATCTCCCGCAGCATATATTCCTTTTACTGAAGTTTCAAGATATTCGTTTACCGAAATGCCGTTTGGGGTATATACAATTCCTTCTTTTTCCAAGAAAAGTTGGTCAATATTGGGTTTCCTGCCGACAACCAGAATTATTTTTTCAAATTTTCCGCGCAAATCGTCGCTAAAAACGGCTCCGGTATTTACACTGACGCCGGAACGCACAAGGTTTTTTTTGATTTCTTCAGAAAGTTCTACATCTTCCCCCGGAAGAATATTTGGTTCTTTTTCAATAATAGAAACTTCGCTTCCGAAATATGAAAAAATTGTTGCCATCTCAACACCGATAGCCCCGCCGCCGATAATCAAAAGCGATTTTGGAATTTCCTTTAGCTGAAGGGCATCCCTTGAATCAATTACTTTATTGTGATCAATTTTTAAATTTGGCAAATCTTTAGGCAAGGACCCGCAGGCAATAATAAGTTTTTTAAATTCAATTTCTTCTTTTTTGCCGTCAATAGAACTTATTTCTATTTTTTTTCCGCCGATAAATTTTGCCGAACCGTTTTTTGTTTCTATCTTATAACTTTCTATAAGATTTTTTAACCCTTTTGAAAGAATTTCAATATTTTTCTCATTTTTTTTCTGAATCAGTTCAAAGCTATAGTCTTTGATTTCTGCACTAAATCCGAAATTACCCGCTTTTCTTATCTTTTTTGCCAGATTAACCGATTCCCAAAGAAATTTCGTGGGAATACATCCCCAATTTAAACAGGTTCCACCGAATTTTTCTTTTTCAACCAGCAAAACCTTTTTTCCCGTCTGCGCACTACGGATTGCCGCGCTGTATCCCGCAGGGCCTGCACCCAATATTATTAAGTCAAAAATATTATTTTCTGCCATATGATAAACCTTATCCTTTAATTATCCGCCTTCGCAGAAAACTACGGACGTAAGTCCGTAGATGAATGCGAAGAAGGAACCCCCTGTTTAGTTTTGCTACTTGTCCCTGCGATTAGTTTTCGAAGAAAACTGCAGGGAGGCAAAACTAGGGGGTAAGCTTCGGCGTTTGCCTCGACGGCGGGCGGGGATTTCGCCGAAGAAACCAAAGATTCTATGGTCGTAAGACCATAGAGTTTCATTATTTTTTCTTTTTCTTTTTAGAAAACGCCCCGCCAAACCTGAACATCTGTTCTATAGATATTTTTCTTTCTCCTTCGCTTCCCAGGTCTTTATTTGCCGGTTGATAAGAGCCCCTTAAAAAAATATTTTTTGTCCATTTATATGAAAGCTCAAGTTCATGACGGAAAGCAAGATGGTCTTGAAGCCTGTCAAAAATAAGCGAGTAACCGAATAAAACCTGGTTCGTGAGATATTTTTCCATAGAATATTTTGTTCCGTACAATATGTCAACCATAGATGTCTGATTCGGATTTACAGGTTTGGTTTCGGTTTTGTCAATATATTGAACCTTGAATTGGTCTACAAGGCCGCTTTTTCTTAAAATATTGCGCGCTATCGGCGTTGCCAAAGATGAGTCAATAACTCGGATAAGCTGCCGCCTCATCAGAAATTCCCTATCTTCTCCTTCATACATTGAAGGATCCATCCTGGCCGCGCGGGCAAGAGCTTTTTCTGAAGTTAGCTGCTGATTGTCTTTAGAACTGAACCGCGGTTTAATTTTTGATATTTCTGCACGATCTATTATCATAGTTATTGTATCTGGAATACTTTGCCCGGGAATGTAGGCTTCACAAGACGCCTCCGCTTCAAGATAAACTTCGTCATTAACAATTTCTAAAAGTGCCTGTTTTACGGTAAATTCTGAACCAAAATAGGAGATAATACCGCGCTGGGCTTCTATTTTGCCGTTTACTTTTGGATCATCAGCCTTGCCGGTAAGCTTGATGCTTCCTCCGAAATTAATACTGGCAAGTTCGTTGTCATACCAGGTATTTTTTCCTGAACGAAGTTCAATATCTAACGACATAATCGGCCACAAAACATCAAGCATGCTTTCCCTGTCTTCTGCTTTTAAAAGCGACGGATAACTAAATCTGGTGTTTTCCATTTCTACCCAGCCGGATAACATTAATTTGTCCATTGGCCCGTAAAAGTTTAAATTAAATTTCGGATCGCCGTGCGAAAGATTGGAAAACAACGACCATTCGTCAGTTTTTACTAATGGGGTTGGAATCGGCAGCTGCGGAACAGATATAGTAATACCCTGGTCTTTCTCAGTTTTCCAGTTAAGGTCAAATTTCTTCGGTTTAAATCCTTCAAATATAACCGAACCGGAAAGACGGTTTAAACCACCGCCAATCTTGCCTGAAAATTCTACAATTTTTAGTAAATTATTTTTCAGGGAAAGGTCAACATTTATATCTTTAAATTTTTTGAAATATCTTTTTGAATTAAGCTCTCCTTTCGAAATTTTCAATGAACCGTTCCATGTAGGCTTTGAAAGTGTTCCTGCAAGATTAACTCTTGCTTCCAAATCTCCCTTTTCAAAAGAAATATCTTCTAATAATCCGTTGAATACCGAAAGATTTTCTTTTTCAATCGCTAAGGCAAGTTCAACTTTATTGTTAAGGATACGTTTTGCCCCTTCTTTGGTCAGACTGAACGGCACAAAACCGTCTAATGTAACCACATACTTATCTTTTTGGGCTATCCCTGAATTGTATATTTTCAAGACATTATTTTTAATATGAAAATTTACTGTTAGTGTATTAAACGGCATTTCCGCAAATGAACCGCTTGAAACAGCGATATTTCCTATAACATGCGGTTGTTCAAAAGACCCCTTCCCTATTATTATTGAATTAATCGGACCTTCAATATTCATGGGCAATTCAACAATTTCAGACAATGTTGAGCCGGGAAGATTTTTTGTAGTAACAATAAAATCCGATTTTTTCAGGCCTAAAATACCGTCAATCTCAAAACTTTTCCCTTTTTGACTGAGTTTAAGTTTGTTGAACTGAATACGCGGCCATTTCCCCAGGCCCATGCTTCCGACAGCAATTGAGGTGGTTTTTGAATAATTTCCAAAAGTTACTGTGCTTTCGTAAAAATCAAACCCTATAAAAGTTCTTGCTGCATTATGCTGATTAATCCATAAATCTTCTGCTCCGATTAGTCCTTTTATACCGTATTTCTGATTATTTTCATATAATTCACCTTTCAGATTTACTCCTCCGAAAACCGTAAACGGGCCGGCATGAACATTCCTTAATTCTGTTTTCAGCTTAAATTTATTTTCTTTTAAATCAATTAAACTTCCTTTTAAAAACAATATTTCGCTGTCCGAAAATTTCATATCCATATTTTCAATATTAAGGTTTCCGTCTTTAAAGTAAATTTTACTGCTCCATTCCGGAATAGCTAAATTTTGATAATAAAGGCCGACCCCTTTAAGATGTGCGTTGAATTCAGGATTTTTAAAAGAGTCGGATATACCGATTAATCCGGAAAATCCTCCCCCAAGAGGAATTTCCTTGTTAAGAAGATTCCCTATAAAAGATGTTGATATATATCCTATACTCCCATTTAATGATAGTTTCGGCCATATTTTTCCTTCC
>JAPLKN010000039.1 GCA_026388075.1 Elusimicrobiota bacterium | reverse complement strand
TTAAGAATTGCCCCGGAACTTTATCTGAAACGCCTGGTAACCGGCGGGATGGAGAAAGTTTTTGAAATCGGAAGAAATTTCAGAAATGAAGGAATTGACCGAAACCATAATCCTGAGTTTACTATGCTGGAGCTTTATCAGGCATTTGTCGGATATGAAGAAATGATGAAATTATGCGAAAAGTTAGTTTTTGTGGCGGCTAATAAAATCGGAAGTGAAATAAAAATTCCTTTTCCGAGAGTAAAGCTTTTTGATTTACTGAAAGAATACTCAGGGATAGATTTTAGGCCGTTTGTCGGATCGCCGGATATGAAAACAATGATTAAGAAGTTCAGTCTTGATATACCGGAAAATACGCCTGAACATAAAATTCTTGACCATATTTTTAATAATAAAGTTCTGCCGAATCTTAAAGAGCCGACATTTGTTTTAGATTATCCGTCTTTATATTCTCCGCTGGCTAAATCTAAAAGCGATGACCCTTTTATTGCCGAAAGGTTTGAGCTTTATATGGGCGGGATGGAAATAGCAAATGCGTATTCAGAGCTGAATGATCCTCAGGAACAAAAAATTCGTTTTGAAATGCAGTCCGAAGCAAAAAAGAAAGGCGATGAGGAAGCCGAACCGTATGACGATGATTTTATTGTTGCTCTTGAACATGGAATGCCCCCGACAGGAGGGCTCGGCATAGGGATAGACCGTCTTGTAATGATTTTAACCGGAATTGATTCCGTAAGAGAAGTAATACTTTTTCCAACTTTGAGGCCTGAATAATGAGCGTAGAATTTTTTATAGCATGGCGATATCTCAAAGCGCGGCGGAAAGGTGTTTTTACTCTTTTAACGACTATTATTGCCGTGGGGGGAATAACTTTGGGCGTGGCGGCGCTTATTATAACAATTGCGGTTATGACCGGCTTTCAGAAAGATATCAGGGAAAAAATTCTTGGTATTCAGCCGCATCTGATTGTAACAAAAGAAAGCAATATGGAATTTAGCGAGTATCCTCAAATAGAAAAAGAGATAAAAAGGAATAAGCTGGTTACTGCTGCAGCGCCTTTTGTTATGGGGCAGGCAATCCTGAGGCATAGAAATTTTACGACGGGAATAGTTTTAAAAGGAATTGATTTTAAAAAAGAGGACCTGATCGTAAACCTTTCAAGGATTCTTGTAAAAAGCGAAAAGAATTTTAATATAGGCGAAAATGAAATTTTGGTGGGAAATGAACTTGCCAGAAACTTATCCGTAATGCCTGGGGATGAAATTATATTGATGTCCCAGGGGCAGATTGCAATGATTCCCAGGATGGAGAAATTCCGGGTTAAACAACTTTTCCATTCAGGCATGTATGAATATGATTCAAATCTTGCTTTTATCTCGCTTCAAACAGCGCAAAAGCTGTTTCAGCTTAAGAATTCTATATCAGGGATTGGCGTTTCAGTCAAAAACTGGGAAAATGCTGATGTTATAGAAAGAGAGATTCAGGAGTATGTCGCTTATCCCTACTGGGTGCGTTCATGGTATAGGATGAACAAAAATTTGTTCGCGGCCCTTAAGCTTGAAAAAATAATGATGTTTATAATTCTGGCGTTGATAATAATCGTCGCTTCATTCAACATTATTTCAAATTTGCTGCTTTTAAGCGTGGAAAAATCAAAAGAAATCGGGATACTTTCGGCGATAGGAATGTCGCGGAAAAAAATATCCAAAATATTTTTTTATGAAGGCATAATAATCGGTTTAAGCGGTATCGTGACCGGAATATTTCTTGGGGTGGGTTTGAGCTTAATCTTAAAGAAATATCAGTTTATTCATTTGCCTCAGGATGTTTATTATCTTGATAAGCTTCCGGTCAAAATTATTCCGGCGGACATTTTCGGGATTACCGTAGCCGCTTTAATAATTACTGTTCTTGCCGCGGTATATCCTGCTTATCAGGTGACAAAGCTTGACCCCCTTGAAGCTATCAGGTACGGATGAAAAAACGCAATGAATATAATCGCTGAGAAAATATCCAAGAGTTTTTTTATAGATAAAAAGGTTGAAACTAAGGCTTTACGGGACGTTTCGCTTGAAATCCGTTCGGGAGAAATAGTCGCTGTGATGGGCCCGTCCGGCGCCGGGAAAAGCACTTTGCTTCATATTATCGGACTTATGGACAGGCAGTCAAGCGGGAAAATAATTATTGACGGCCAGGATTCAGTCAACTTTTCTGACAAGGAATACGCAAAGATCAGAAAAGAAAATATAGGGTTTCTTTTTCAGATGCATTATCTTTTGCCCGATTTTACGGTTTTCGAAAATGTCTTAATACCGGTTTGGGAAAAGAAAAAAGAAAAAATACCAGATGTACTGACTATTTTGGAAAGGTTAAGCATAAATGAAAGGCTGAATCACTTGCCAAGCGAACTTTCCGGCGGCGAACAGCAAAGAGTTGCTTTAGCACGCGCGCTTATAAATGGCCCGCGCATGCTTTTGTGTGATGAGCCGACGGGAGATTTAGACCGCGAAACAGGGAAAATAGTTGAAGAGCTGATTTTTAGCGAATCAAGAAAAAGAGGAATCACCCTTATTTTGGTCACGCATAATCCCGAGTTGGCAGATAAGGCTGACAGAATAATAAAAATGAGAGACGGGAAAATAATATAAAATCAAGGATCAAAAGTAAAAAGTCAAAAATATAAATGGGCAACCAGCAAGAGGCAAAAAGTGCAGTAAACATTTTGAATTTTAATATGTATTTTTGATATTTGATGTTTGATTTTTTATATCAAAGGACGTAATATAAGGAGTTATGAATGAAAATCTATCTTGACGGTAAATTTGTGGAAAAGGAAGACGCAAAAATTTCTATTTTTGATCACGGCCTTTTGTACGGAGACGGAGTATTTGAAGGCATCCGCGCTTATAACGGAAGGATTTTTAGGCTTGAGAAACATTTAGAAAGGCTTTTCAATTCTGCAAAGGCCATTTCGCTTGATATCCCTATGACAATCAAAGAAATTGAGAAAGCAATTATAGAAACTTGCAAAGTAAATAACATAAAAGACGGATACATCAGAATTGTTCTTACTAGGGGATTAGGCGATTTGGGGCTTGATCCGAGAAAATGCGGTAAGCCCACAATTTTTATCATTGCCGATAAAATTAATCTTTATCCAGAGGAATTTTATACCAAAGGGCTTACCCTGATTACAGCTTCCACGCGCAGAAATATTGTGGAAGCTCTTAGTCCGTGTATTAAATCGCTTAACTACCTGAATAATATTATGGCCAAAATTGAAGCGAACCGCGCAGGAGTACCTGAAGCTATTATGCTTAATCACATGGGTTATGTTGCTGAATGCACGGGGGACAATATTTTTGTCTTAAGGGGTAACGAACTCATCACTCCTCCGACATGGGTGGGAGCTCTTGAAGGTATTACTCGCGATGCAGTCATTGAGATTGCCGCAGAAAAGCTGAAAATTTCCGTTAAAGAAGAGATTTTTACAACGTATAATATTTATACGGCTGACGAGTGTTTCTTAACCGGGACAGCGGCAGAAATTGTTCCTGTTATAAAAGTTGACCTGCGTCCGATTGGAAAAGGAGTTCCCGGGCAAATCACAGGCAAGCTGATTAAAGAATTTAAAAAATTGACTTCAGAAACAGGAACACCGATTTATGGAAAATAAAAGCTTTAAAATACGCGGAGTGAACCTTGGCGGCTGGCTTATGATGGAGGGATACATACTTCACGGGAGAAATATCGCTGAAAGCGTATTTAAAAAAAGTTTTAAGAAATCAAACGGATTAAATGCTTTGAAAGACTTTGAAAAATCTTTTAGAGATACATTTATTACTGAAAAAGATTTTAAAAATATAGCTGTTATTGGGGCAAATACTATACGTTTGCCCTTTAATCATAAGTTAATAGAGACTAAACCATATTATTTTGACAAAAAAGGGCTTAATTACCTGGATAATTCTTTCCGCTGGGCTGAAAAATACGGGCTGAAAATAATTTTGGATCTTCACGCCGCGCCAGGAGCCCAAAACTGCGACTGGCACGGAGATTGCGAAGGAAAAGCTTTTTTTTGGGAAGACAAGAAATGCCGTCAGCGGGCAATTGTTTTATGGGAATTCCTGGCAGACAGGTATAAGAATGAAAAATCCTTGCTTGGTTACGATTTATTGAATGAGCCGGTATTAAATATTAAAAAAGAAAAGATATTAAAGACTTTTTATAAAGATGCGATAAAAAAAATTAAAAGTGTTGATAAAAAAAATATTATATTTCTTGAAGGAAGTGTTTGGGCGCAGAAGATAGATTTTTTAAAGGATTTAATTGAAGAAAATATTACAATAAGCATACATTACTATCATCCGTTGTCTTACACATATAATTATAACCATTTTTCATCATTTCCCGGAAAAATTGACGGGGAATCTTGGGATGAAAAAAGAATTGAAAAAGCATTGAAACCCTATTATGAATTTTCAAAAGAAAATAAAGTAGATATTTTTGTGGGAGAATTTGGGATCAACTGGCGTGGCGGATATTTTGGTGAATCGGAATATCTTAGATCAGTGCTCAAAGTTTTTGAAAAGTATGGCTTTGGCCATGCTTACTGGACTTATAAAGCTGTGTCAAATAATACATTTCCCGACGGTATTTATCAGCATCTTCCAAACAATAATTTTGTTAAAAGAGAGGGCCCGGTATACGGATGGGAAAATTATATTCCTTCATGGAAATCAAACAAAAAGAATATTGTTAATTTATGGGACACAAAAAATTATACCCAAAATAAAGAAATTACAAACGCATTAAGAAAGTATTGTTAAAAAAGGAAATTTAAATGACAAGCAAATTTACTGACAGGGTTCAAAGAGCAATAATTATAGCTCAAGATGAAGCTAAACGCTTAAACCATAGTTATGTCGGAACAGAGCATCTGATGCTGGGCATGGTAAGCCTAGGGGAAGGGGCCGGCGTAAATATTCTTAATAATTTAAGCATTGATATCAATAAGGTTCGCGATGAAATAGAAAAAATTATCGGAGTCGGGGAAGACATGATTTTAATCGGTGAAATTCCTTTTACTCCGCGGGCAAAAAAGGTTTTAGAGTATTCCGTTGATGAGGCACAAACAATGGGGCATAGCCACGTAGGGACAGAACATCTGCTTATGGGGCTTATAAGAGAAGAAGAAGGTATAGCGGCGCGCGTGTTAGGAAAATTCGGAATTGAGCTTGCGGATGTAAGATCTGAAGCCCTAGGGTTAATTTCCGACGATACCCCAAAAACTTATGAAAATACTCAGACCGCCGGTTCTAAGGGAAAAGGCAAGGTTTCTACATTGGATGAATTCGGAAGGGATTTAACTTTGCTTGCAAGGGAACATAAGCTTGATCCGGTAATCGGAAGAACCGATGAGATAGAAAGAATAATACAGATTCTTTCGCGCCGCACTAAAAATAATCCGGTATTAATCGGAGATCCGGGAGTTGGAAAAACTGCAATTGTAGAAGGGCTTGCTCAACGCATCGTTTCGGGCGATTGCCCCGAAGTTCTCTTGCCAAAAAGAGTTTTTGCCCTTGATATGGCTTCAATTGTTGCAGGGACAAAATATCGCGGCGAGTTTGAACAGCGGTTAAAAAATATTCTTGACGATATAAGAAAATCCAAAAACAAAATAATACTTTTTATTGATGAGCTTCATACGGTAATCGGCGCGGGAGCGGCTGAAGGGTCCATAGATGCCTCCAACATGCTTAAGCCTGCCTTAGCGCGCGGCGAGCTTCAATGCATAGGGGCAACGACTTACGACGAATATCGAAAACAAATAGAAAGTGACGCGGCTTTTGAAAGACGGTTCCATCCGATTACGGTAGATCCTCCCAGCGTTGAAGAAACGGTTAAAATATTAAAAGGCTTGAAAGAAAAATACGAAAATCATCACGGTGTGAAATATTCAGAAAAAGCTTTGTTGGCTGCGGCTCAGCTTTCAAACCGTTATATCTCCGATCGTTATTTGCCGGATAAGGCGATAGATTTAATAGATGAAGCGTGCGCCAGAGCAAGAATCATGGCCGCTTATCCTCCCGAAGAACTTAAAAGAAGAGAAGACGATATAAAAATAGTAACTAAGGAAAAAAATTCAGCTATTGCTAAACAAGACTATGAAAAGGCTGCCAAATTAAGAGACAAGGAAAAACAGCTAATAAAAGCTCTTGAGGAAGAAAAAAAGGAATGGCGAATATCAAGTTCGGATAAATATCCTGAAATAACTGCTGAAGATATCGCAGAACTTGTTTCAAAATGGACTAAAATTCCCGTAACTCGTCTTACTGAAAAAGAATCTGAAAAATATCTTCACATGGAAGATAATCTCAAAAAAAGGATTATAGGCCAAGATGATGCGGTTAAGGCCGTGTCTCACGCAATACGGCGTTCAACAACGGGCTTAAAAGACCCCAACCGGCCGATCGGCAGCTTTATTTTTCTCGGGCCTACGGGTGTCGGAAAAACAGAACTTGCAAGGACTCTGGCTGAATTTCTTTTTGGAGACAGGAACGCGTTAATACGCGTTGATATGTCTGAATTTATGGAAAAATTTTCTGTCTCCCGCCTAATCGGCGCTCCTCCGGGATATGTCGGTTATGAAGAAGGGGGGCAGTTAACGGAACATGTTAGAAGAAAACCTTATTCGGTAGTTTTGCTTGACGAGATTGAAAAAGCGCATCCTGACGTATTCAATATTTTACTGCAGATTATGGATGAAGGAATTTTAAATGATAATTTGGGCCATAAAGTAAGCTTTAAAAATACGATGATGATTATGACTTCAAATATCGGCGCCCGATTAATCCAAAAAGGGCAGTCAATGGGATTTGCGGTAAAAGACAAGGCAAGCGAGCAGTATGAATCAATTAAAGAAACGGTTATGGCGGAAGTAAAGAAAGCGTTTAATCCGGAATTTATAAACAGGATTGATGAGCTTATCGTTTTTCATCAGTTAGGCAAAGATGAGATGATAAAAATTCTTGATCTTATGCTGGAAAAAGAGAAAGAAAACATCGTTTCCCAGGGATTTATTATGGAATTTACAAGAGGGGCTAAAAATTTTCTTCTTGAAAAAGGTTTTGATCCGAAATTTGGCGCTCGGCCTCTGCAAAGAATAATACAAAAATATATGGATAATGCTTTTGCTGAAGAAATTTTGTCAAACAAATTTGCCCGAAGGGAAAATGAGCCGTTAACAAAAATAATTGTTGATGTTGGCTCCGATAAACAAAATATAGAGTTTAAACTGAAGGAAAAGCCTGAAACAGTTTCATAAACCGGTTCAATATAGAAATTCAGCCAAACAAATATTCGGCAAAACCTGCCGATGAAAAAGTTTCTGATTATTATCGCAGAGGCTCATCTTAATTAGGGCTTAATGAAAAATAGAAATAATGTTGAATTTATAATTTATAATGTGAAATATTAAAGCCTAGAAGTGCTCGATTTTTTACTGTTTTTCACCAAAAAGCTTGCGCTTTTTGTTTGAATATGTTTTTCATTAAGCCCTTGATTATTCACCCCGTTAGAAGTCTTTGAGATATTGTTTCTTATTGGCTTGTACCGTCTAAGAATGCATGTTTCCAATATTTCTAACGGGGCAAGCAGATAACGGCAAGATTGCACCGATTTACCGTCATCGTAATCTGTGCAATCAATTCTATAATCAATGTAATCAAGGGTCTGATGTGTTTTTCAGCAGACCCTAATTAGATTTCTTACCCCAATATAAATGCTTAAAAAAATCAGCTTATTACTTCTGACAGCCTTTGTATTCACCTTCCTTTACCTCAATGTCAGCATAAAACTTGATATTCTTCAAAAACCCTTAAAAAAAGCAATCAGCGGAACACCGTTTTCTGATGTTAAATTTGGGAATGTGTATTTCAAATTCTTTAACCGCATTTCAATTAATAACATTAGTTTAGGAAAAGATTTCTATTGCAAAGAGTTAGTAATCTTTATAGATCCGATTATTCTTGTCAAAAATATAAAAAACCCCGAAAAAGCGCTAAGTCAGTTTTTAATTGATAATGGGAATTTAAAATTGACAAGTAAATTTATAAAGAAATTTAATTATTTATCATCATTCAACGGATCAGCAGGGCAAAATATTAAAATCATTTTAAAAAATATTGAACTATCGTTTGAAAATTATAAACTAACCGATTTAAACGGCTCAATAAAAATAGATAAAAATGTTTACGGCAGCATATCAGGACAGTTGGAAGACAAAAGATTTACGATAGATGCTATTATTTCAAAAGAAAAGGAATCGCATAAAGCTGAAATCTCGTTAGGGATTTCCGGAAATAATATGGAAGTTAAATCATTATTGGAGGCATTAATATCTTCGGACGGAAAAATTAATTTAGTTGCAAGAACCCCTAAACTGCAATGGCAGAATATTTCTTTTGATAATTCAGTGTTAAAAATGATTTATTTTAATTCATCTTATGAAATAAAATTAATGAACAAGGAATGCGGGATTTATGCAGAAAAAAAACTTCCTGAAGATTTTAAACTTAAAGCAGATCTAAAACTGGATAGTATGATATCTGGTGCCTCGGGAAAAATAAATTTTAATTTTGAAAAAAGTAAAAATGCAATTAAAGGCGATTTTTACGGCCTGAATATTTATTACCTAAAGAATCTTATCGGCGACATATCCTTTAGTTTAAAAACAAATCCGAATCATTCAATAACCGGTAAAGGAAAAATGGATAATCCCGGATATATTTTTGAAACAATTTCAAAAAATTTAAACGAATTTAACATAAAAGCAAAATCAAAAGGAAAAGGTCTTGCGGAACTAAAAGGAACCTTTTTGCCTTTAAGCTTTATTATTAAGGTTTCAAAGTGGCCGTTGGAGAATATGCCGATTTTATCAAGTTATTATCCCGGGATAAAAGGAGAAATCAACGCGGAAACAGAAATTAGTGAAAATATCAGCCGTATTAAAATATTTGCTGATGACTTAGTTTTGAAAGGAAATAAAATCCCTTCTTTTAAATTGGGTTTATTTGAGTCAAAAGGCGATTGGTTCTATAAAATAAATTCTTTTGACAGAAGCTTTAATGTTTCCGGGAAAAAAATGAAATCTTCATATTGGAATATAAATGCGTATTTAAACGGCATAGCTTTAAGAAACTTATTTTTATTGGCGGATTTGCCGAATAATATAAACGGCCAGATTTACGGAAAAATAGTTTATGATTCTAATTCAAACGGTTATGCAAGGATACGTCTAAAGAATGTTTCCTATTTAGATTATACTTGCGATTCAGCAAAAATATTTGTTGATATGGGTTCGGAATACTTTGATATAGGCTATTTTTCTCTGCACTCGGGCAAAGGGACGATTACGGGAAACGCATTTATAGGGCTTAATCCTTATTGGGGGAGTTCAAGTTCAAATATTTTGTTTTATAAATTTCCTTTAAAAAATAGAATTATTAACGGGAAAATCGGCATAAAAGGCAATATTTTTAGTGAAAAAGATGTTCATTTCATAGGGAATATAAACGGGTCAGCTATTAAAATTGATAACTGGGCTGCTGATAATTTAAAAGCGTTGGTTGACGTTACTAAAGAAAGTATTGATGTTAAATCTTTTAAAATTGATGAAACTTTAAACGGGAAGATATACATAAATATTTTTAAGAAATATTTAAAAGGTATTTTTTCTTTTACCAGTTTTACAATTAACGGTATTTTTAATGATTTTAAAGGATCTTTTAACGGAAACCTATCATTAAAGGGAAGTTTTGAAAACCCTAATATTGATTTTACATTTT
>JAPLKN010000038.1 GCA_026388075.1 Elusimicrobiota bacterium | reverse complement strand
AAAAAGGATATATGGGATACCGTGGAAGTTACCGGCGAGGTTCACGGATATCCGGAAGCAAAAGTGTTTTCAGTTATGCCGGGAAAAGTCCACTCCAAGGTAAAAGCGACCGGTTCAAGAGTTGAAAAAAACGAACCAATTATTGAAATAGACCGCGATGAGCCCGCGATGGAATTTTCATTAGTAAAGGTAAAGAGCCCTCTTAAAGGTATCATTACAAGATATTTTGTGAATGAAGGCGAAACGGTTTTCCCGAGTTTTCCTTTAGCGGAAATTGCTTCAATTGAAAGGGTAAAAATTAATGTTCAGATTTCTGAAAAAGATTTTTCAAAAGTTCAAAACGGGCTTGACGCAATATTTTACGTTGATACATACCCCAATGCAAAATATAAAGGAAAACTTGCCAATTTAAATCAATCGCTGGACGAAATGTCGCGGACTATTTCCGCGGATATTGTAGCCCCTAATATCGGCTATCAGCTTAAACCGGGAATGTTTGCAAAAGTTGAAATTTTTGCAAAAAAACATCAAAATGCCCTTATCATCCCTCAAGAAGCCGTAATGTATAATCCCGGCTCGGAAAATACAGTTTTTGTGATAAATAATGACGGTTTGGCCAGTTTAAGAACGGTGAAACTTGGCCTGCAGACAAAGGGATATGTGCAAGTTTTATCAGGAGTGAACGAAGGAGAAGATGTTATAACTGTAGGGCAGTTCAATATAAAAGAAGGACTAAAAGTAAAAGTTTCAGAGTAAAATAGTTAAATAATAGAAAATTTAAACACGGAGTAAGTAATGACGCTTCCAGAGTTTAGCATAAAAAAGCCAATTGCTACGGTAGTATTTTATATCGTAGCTTTTATTTTGAGTTTTGTTGCATTAACAAAACTTAATATAGATATTTTTCCCGAAATTACCTATCCCGTGTTAACCATAAGTACGTGGTACGATGGCGCAGGCCCTGAAGATATTGAGAATAAAGTTACAAAACCCATTGAACTTACTATGGGTGTAATTGATAATCTGAAAGAGATACGTTCAACGTCCATTGAGAATAATTCCATTGTTGAACTTTACTTTGACTATGGAACAAATCTGGACACCGCCTCAAACGATGTTCGGGCAAGTCTAGATATTTCAAAAAGAATACTGCCGTCCGGCGCGGAAAGCCCTATTCTTACCAAGTTTAATTTAGCCCAGATACCTATGATTGTTTATCAGTTTTCAGCAAAACAGAATTTTCCCAGGTTAAGAAAACTTCTTTATGACCTAGTCGCTGAACCCTTGAAAAAGATTGAGGGAGTAGGCAATGTTTACGTTGGCGGCGTGCCAGATAGAGCGATATTGGTCAATGTTGATAAAACAAGGCTTAATGCCTACAAATTAAGCCTTTCACAGGTTGTGCAGGCTCTTGCCCTTAGTAATATTGTCCAGCCGGCAGGTACATTAACGGTCGGATCCCAGTCTTTTTTCTTAAGGCTTCCGGCGGAATTTTCCAATACACAAGAAATGAATAAAACTCTTATAGGAAACTATATGGGAAAAGGAGTCTATTTGAATGATATAGCCGGAGTTGAAGACGGATATGAAGATATAATTGTATCAATTACCCGCCAAAGGTATAAATTAAAATCCGCATTTCTTACAATTCAAAAGCAGGCTACCGCAAATACAGTGGCTGTCGCTAATCAGGTTTATAAAATCATGGAATTAATTAAAAAAAATCTGCCGAAGGATATTGACTTTGAAATCGGTGTAGATTTAGCCCAAAATGTTCAAAGGACAATTGACAGTTTGCGAGATTCCATTTATTGGGGCGGGCTTTTGGTTGTAATAGTTACTTATCTATTTTTATTCAATGTTAGAATTAGCTCGGTAATATTAGTAACTATACCAACTTCATTGATTGTTTCATTCTTTTTTCTTTACATAATGAAATATACATTAAACATAATGTCTCTTTCTGCAATAGCAATTGCCATAGGAATGGTGGTTGATAATGCAATTGTTGTTACAGAAAATATCATGCGACATAGGACTGAGCTTGGAGAAGGACAGAAAGAATCCGCAATAAAAGGGGCTAATGAAGTTTTTCTAGCCATCAGCGCATCAACTTTTACAACTGTAGTTGTCTTTCTCGCGCTAATTTTTACTAAAGGTCTTGTCGGGGTTCTTTTCAAACAGCTTGCTTATGTAGTGACTATTACCCTTTTAATATCACTGGTTGTTTCTCTGACATTGAGCCCTATGATAGCGTCATTTATCAAATTTGACGATAAGGAAATTAAAAAAAATAAAATTATTGAAAAGATTGAAAATTTATTTAAATTTCTTATTGCTCAAACTCAAATATTTTTCCATAAATTGCTTTTATTTTCATTGGATAACAAGAAAAAAATAATATCTTTTTTGATTTTCATATTCGCAATATCATTGGGCCTTGTTAATTTCGTGGGCACGGAGTTTTTTCCTTCACAAGACAGCGCTTTTATTCAAGCAACAATTAAAATGCCGGTAAATTATTCGGTCACGGCTACCGATGAATTTGCCCAAAAACTTATAGATGAAACTAATCTTATTGTTGGTCAAGATATAGAAGGGTTATCCAGCCAGTCCGGGCAAGTCTATACTATTTCACAAAGCGGCGGGGGCACTTCCGAAGAAGGTCAAAATCTTTTGCGTTTATATATTAGGCTTAAACCGAAAGAAAAAAGGAAAAGAAGCGAACAAGAAATTGTAAATATTCTTAGAAATAAATACTCGCAGATTCCAGGCCCCGTACATATTGAGTTTACAACAGGAGACCCCCTATCGCAGAAGTTTGGCGGAGCGATTGCAAGGCCTCTTGTCGTAGAAATAGCCGGAGTAGATTATGATGTTACTGATTCAGTCGCTGTGCAAATTGCAGATATTATGCGCAAAACGAATGGCGTTGTTGAAGTTAAATTAAGCAGGGAGAAGGGAAAGATAGAATATCAGCTGATTATTGACCGTTCAAAACTTGCTAAATACGGGATACCGCCGCACTTGGTTGCGGACACTATCGGTATTGCTTTCAAGGGCAAAACCGCCACGCTTTACCGGGACGGCCAGGACGAATATCCTGTTATTGTCAAGCTTCGGCCGCAAGATGCTAAAGATATTAAAGACGTCCTGAGTTTAAATATTAGGACTCCGGACGGAAGATCTTTTGTTCTTTCAGATCTTGTGCAAGTGAAACTTGTCGGCGGGTTTCAATCAATTTCACGAAAAAACCAGCAGCGATATATTATGGTGACCGGGAGCATTTTTGGAAGAAGTTTGGGCGAAATAAGCAGGCAAATAGAAAAGGAAATAAAAAAAATCAATGTGCCGCCCGGAGTCAATATAGAATTCGGCGGAACTGTAAAAGAAATGAAAGATACATTCAAAAATCTTTATTTCACATTTCTTTTAGGGATTATTTTAGTTTATTTAGTTATGGCGGCACAATTTGAATCTTTTCGCGACCCATTTATTATTATGTTTTCTGTTCCGTTTGGATTTGTGGGAGTTATTTGGTCTCTTTTTCTAACTAATCAGACTCTGAACGTGAATTCTTTTATCGGTTTAATTATGCTTACGGGTATTGTTGTTAATAATGCCATTGTTTTTCTTACCTATACAATCCAACTGCGCGCAAAAGGATTTACCGTTAGAGAAGCGTTGGTTGAATCGGTCAGGGTAAGATTAAGGCCGATTTTAATGACAACGATTACTACTCTAGCCGGAGTTCTTCCCCTGGCCATTTCTCAAGGGCAGGGTGCCGAAGCTTGGAAATCCTTGGCAATAGCAGTTATAGGCGGATTAAGTTGTTCAACATTTATCACATTGATAATCGTGCCGATATTTTACGATCTCTTTGAAGGAAGATTGAAGAGATTTGTGCCATAGAATCTTTTAATTTTTGTTTGTCAAAGCAATAATAATTTAGTAATATATCAACAATCTTTTGCTTCCCGATATAATCGGGGGGCTAAGCCCTTAAGAGGTAAATAGTGAGTATAACCAAACTATCAAACCCTTCAGGGAAATCCGGAAAGGAGGTGTTTTAAATGACCACGTATGAAAGCACATTTATTTGTTCCCCCGAATTACCTGCCGAAAAAATTGACGAAATCGTAGAAAAAGTAAAAAAAGTTGTTGATCACTCGCATGGTTCCATAGTTGCAATTCAGCAGCTGGGAAAAAAGAAACTCGCGTATCCCGTAAAAAAGTTTCGCGAAGGAAATTATGTATTTATGGAGTTGTCCGGACCGGGAGAATTGATACACGCTTTAGAAACATTCTACAGGGTTAATGATTCTGTAATACGCTATTTAACGGTGAAAATAGAAAAAAAGAAAAAATCTTTAAAAACCCCTGAGAAAGTTCAACCCGAGCTTAAGGAGGTAAAGTCTAATGAATCAAACGAACTTAAGACTGCCGGAGCAGAATAGCGTAACCATAGTCGGCCGTTTAACCCGAGACCCTGAAGTCCGTTTTACAACAAAAGGCCAGGCGTTTTGCCGCATAGATATAGCCGTTAATCGCCGCTATAAAGATGCTTCCTCAGGAGAATGGAAGGACGACACAAGCTTTATTCCTGTCGTTGTCTGGGGAGAATCTGCAAACCGTTGCGGGGAAAGGCTAAAAAAGGGGCTGCCGGTCCATATAGAGGGAAGGCTTCAGAGCAGGGCATGGGAAACTAAAGAGGGACAAAAACGAAACAGCATTGAAGTGGTTGCAAGAAGGGTGCAGTTTTTGTCAAAGGCTGCAAGCAGCGCCGCTGCTGTTCCTGATGTAAGTGAATCTCAAGGCCGCAGCGAGAATACTCCCAGTGACGAAGAAGAAATTCCGTTTTAATAAAAAATACGTTAAGAAAGTTTAGAAAGTGTAAATGTGTGAAGGTTAAAGACTTTAAAAGCATCTAACTTTCAAAACTTTCCAAACTTTTACACTTTTACACGTAGTTTAAAAAAAATAAGGAGTAAAAATATGGTACAAACTAGCAGGCCACAAAGCAGGCCAAGCGCACGGCCTCAAGAAGGCGGAAGATTCCGCCGCGGCGGGCCCATAAAAAAGAAAGTATGCAAGTTTTGCGCTGATAAAGTGGAAATAGACTATAAGAACTTAAGTCTTTTAAGAACTTTCATGACTGAAAGAGGAAAAATTCTTTCGGGCAGGATTACGGGAAACTGCGCAAAACATCAAAGGATTTTATGCATCGCGATAAAAAGAGCAAGAATGCTTGCACTTATTCCGTTTGCAGTTATCTAGTAACAGTGTTAAGTGGTAAGTGATAAGGATTAAGTGACGGCAACGGCAAAATAATGAATGGTAGTTTTAACTTAACCCTTACACCTTATCCCTTACAACTAAGAAGTGGGAGGAGCTAATGAAAGTAATATTGCGTTCTGATATAGTAAATGTCGGCAGGCAAGGCGAGATAAAAGAGATTTCAGACGGTTTTGCCAGGAATTACCTTATTCCCAAAAGTCTTGTTATGGAAGCAGATGAGAAAAACCTCAAGATTTGGGAGAAAGAAAAAATAAAGCTTGAAAAGCAAAGGGAATCCCTTATTAGTGAGAAAAAAGAACTTGCGGAAAAAATTGAAAAAATATCTTTGACTATTACCGTAAAAGTCGGTGAGAACGGTAAACTTTTCGGGGCTGTTACTGTTTCCGACATAGCCGAAGCTTTTGAAGAAAAAGGTTTTAAAATAAATAAACACGACATTCTTTTAGCTGAGTCCCTGAAAGAAGTCGGAGCTTATACCGTTAATGTGCGTCTTCATCCGGAAGTGACAGCGCAAGCTAAAGTTTGGGTCGTAGAAGAAAAAATAGAAAATAATGCGGAGAAAAAGGATTAAATGGCTTTAGAAACCAAAAAAAATACTGATCTCCAAATAGATAAAGTCCCGCCCCAGTCCATTGAAGCAGAGATGGCAGTTTTAGGTTCAATGCTGATTGAAAAAGAAGCAGTTAGCAAGGGATTGGAAATTGTAAACGAAGACGATTTTTATAGTGAGTTTCACAAGCAGATATTTACCGCAACAAAAAACCTGGAATTGGACAGCAAAGCTATAGATATCATTACTGTATCCGAAAAACTCAAAAAAAATAAATTGTTCATTGATAACGGCGGAACATCTTATCTAACTTCCATGATCAATTCAGTATCTACTGCAGCTAACGTTGAGCATTACGCAGAAATTGTGCGGGATAAATCAATATTGAGAAAATTGATTAACGCCGGGAGCAATATCGTTAATTCCGCTTTTAATGAAAAATTTTCCGCGGAAGAAATATTAGACGAATCCCAGGGCATACTTTTTAATATTTCAAAAAGCCGGAACACGAAAAGTTTTGCCAATATTCAAGACCTCGTGCACGATTCTTTGAACGATCTTGAAAAACTTCTTACAGACAAAAAGGATGTCCCGGGCTTAAGGACAGGATTTACCGATCTTGATAAACTTACTTCCGGGCTCCAGCCTTCAGACCTGATAATTCTTGCAGCCAGGCCTTCAATGGGAAAAACTGCTCTTGCGCTTAATATCGCTGAATATGTAGCTATGGCAGAGAAGAAGCCGGTTGCAATTTTTTCGCTTGAAATGTCAAAAAAATCTCTTATGCTTAGGCTTTTATGTTCAGCCGCGCGCGTTAACTCTCACCAGACAAGAAAAGGTTTTATATCAAGGCAGAACTGGATCAACCTTACTACGATTGCTTCAAAAATTGCTGACGCGCCGATATACATAGACGACAGCTCCAGCCTTACTGTCCTGGACATTAGGGCGCGTTCGCGCAGGCTTGCCTCAGAACTTGCGCTGGAAAATAAAAAACTTGAACTTATTATTATTGATTATATACAAATAATGAGGGGCACGGGGCGCATTGAATCGCGGCAGCAGGAAATGTCCGATATTTCAAGAGCTCTTAAAGGCCTTGCTAAGGATCTAAATATCCCTGTAATTGCCGTTTCACAGCTTTCAAGGAAACCCGAAGAAAAAGGCAGGGAAGGAAGGCCTCAGCTTTCAGACTTAAGGGATTCAGGAGCACTTGAGCAAGATGCTGATGTCGTTGCTTTTATATACCGCGCAGGATATTATAAGACGGATGACCCTGATAATGAAAAAGTTGCAACGATTATCCTTGGAAAACAAAGAAACGGTCCCACAGGCGAAGTAACCTTAGTTTTTGAGAAAGATTATACCCGTTTTGAGAATTTTACGCCTCAACAAGAAATTTCTTAAAAATTCATGATAAAAAAAAATCCATCTAAATCTTCAGCGAAAAGGGAGCAATCTTATCATCTTTCATTGCCAGGCGCAACAAAAATGTTCCGTCCTACATGGGCTGAAATAAACAGGGATGCTTTTACAAAAAATATTCAAAAAATTCGGTCACTTTTAAAGCCGCAAACCAAAATACTTGCCGTAGTAAAGGCAAATGCTTACGGCCATACGGCTCTTCCCATTTCAAAACTGGCCGAAAAAAGCGTTTCAATGCTTGGAGTTTCTTCAATTGAAGAAGGAATAGCGCTAAGGGCAGGCGGAATCAGAAAAGACATTTTAATTCTCGGAAGCATTTATCCTTTAGAAAATCTTACGGAAGT
>JAPLKN010000037.1 GCA_026388075.1 Elusimicrobiota bacterium | reverse complement strand
ACTAAACTCCCACATTTTTGGTAATCCGTAGCTTTAGCGGAGGATACACTCTCTCCGCCATGTACTACAGTGGTGCATGGCGAGCTGTTTTGACAAACTTGAAGGAAAAGACAGACAAAAATAAGCGAAATTGAATTATTTTGGCAAACAATAAGAAACATACCGCGCCGTTTTTGCAAATTTGGAAAAAATAAAATGTAACGTCAGAAAATTCTTGCTGTTTTTAGGAGGGATGGCGAGCGAGTAAAAAAAGGGGTAAGTGGTAAAGGGGTAAGTGATAAGTGGTAAGGGGTAAGGATTAAGTGACCTGAAAGGTCATCCCCGTCCGCCCTGGGCGGATAATCGGGGATCCAATTTTCAAAAAAAGGAGAAACAAATGAACATTTATGTCGGCAATTTAGCTCGCGAAGTGGTTTCGGAAGATTTACAGCAGGCATTTGCAGCATTTGGAGAAGTTGCAACTACTTCAGTAATTAAAGATAAATTTACCGGTGAATCGCGAGGTTTTGGTTTTGTTGAAATGCCTTCAAAAGAACAGGCTCAGGCAGCAATAACAGGGCTTAATGGCAAAGATTTAAAAGGCAGGCCTTTAACCGTAAACGAAGCTCGTCCAAAATCTGATAATAGAAGCGGCGGTAATAGCGGAGGCTTTCGAGGCGGTCGCGGCGGCAGTGGAGGCGGAGGCGGCAGTTATAGCGGTAAAAAAAGAAAAGGAAGCTGGGGCGGCACACGCTGGTAAATAAAATTATTGTAAAGCGGGTAGTTAGTTTTGTTTCTAATATTTAATGATAATATTTACAAACTAACTATCCGCTGACATGGTATTGACAAAATATTTTTAATAAGTATAATATGGTTGCCTTTTGAATTTCAAATCCTAAGTGATCTTGCCTAAGGTATAAAAAATCAATAAAAAATGGTCTTAAGCGCATGCATTTTTTTGCAGTTATGGGGCTTAGTTAAACTTGCCTAATTATTATGAATTTATCCGCCTGCACGACAATCTCAGAGTTTTTGCATGACTGATATTCAATTGAATCGCGGATTTCTTTTGTGGGCACTTAATTATTCTAATCGCATTTTAAAATAAATCATTTAATTTCTGAATAGCTTATGAACAAATCTTTAATTACTAATGGGTAATTACTGCCCTTATGTATTAACGAATATAGGAGGATTCGATGGACAACAAATTAATGGATGTAACGGTTCTTTCTAAAAAGACCATCAATGAGCTTATCAACATTGCAAAAGAACTAAAAATGGAACCCGTTGCGGGCTTAAGAAAGCAGGAGCTTATTGCAAAAATCTTAGAGGCCCAAACTAAAGAAAACAATTTACTTTATGACGAAGGAGTTTTGGAAATTTTACCCGATGGATTCGGTTTTTTGCGTTCGCCGGATTATAACTATCTGCCGGGTCCGGACGATATTTACATCTCCCCTTCCCAGATAAAGAAGTTTGCTCTAAGAAAAGGCGATACAGTTTCGGGTTATGTCCGCCCTCCGAAAGACCAGGAAAGGTTCTTCGCCCTTTTACAGGTAAAGTCTGTAAATGGCCAGGATTTAGAAAATATCAGGGAAAGATCCCTTTTTGATAATCTGACCCCTCTTTACCCGAACAAAAAAATTGTATTGGAAACAAATCGCGACGAACTTTCCACAAGAGTTCTGGATCTAATGATCCCTCTTGGCAAAGGCCAAAGAATGCTTATTAATGCGGCGCCGAGGACAGGAAAAACCGTACTTTTGCAGAAACTTGCAAACTCTATAACTCAAAATCATCCCGAGGTAGTTTTGATGGTTCTTCTTATTGATGAACGTCCGGAAGAAGTTACAGACATGCAGCGTTCAGTTAAAGGGGAAGTTATTTCTTCAACATTTGATGAACCGGCCGACCGCCATATTCAGGTTGCTGAAATGGTTTTAGAAAAAGCAAAAAGGCTTGTAGAACACGGAAAAGATGTTGTAATCCTTTTGGATTCTATTACTCGTTTAGCTCGCGCTTATAATACAGTTATTCCTTCAAGCGGAAGAGTGCTTTCAGGAGGACTGGATTCAAACGCGCTGCAAAGGCCCAAACGGTTTTTCGGAGCCGCAAGAAATATTGAAGAAGGCGGAAGTTTAACAATAATTGCCACAGCCCTTGTTGAAACGGGAAGCCGAATGGATGACGTAATTTTTGAGGAGTTTAAAGGTACCGGAAATGCCGAAGTATATCTTGACAGGAAACTTGCTGACAGAAGAATTTTCCCGGCTATAGATATAACCAGGTCCGGCACAAGAAAAGAAGAACTTCTTTTGAGTGAAGACGAACTTAATAAGGTCTGGATACTGAGGAAAGTTATTTCGACGCTAAATCCTATTGAAGCTATGGAGATGCTTTTAGAAAAAGTCTCGGCAACTAAATCAAATAAAGACTTCTTAAAATCAATGGAATTATCAAGTATGGAAAAATAGTGGAGCCGCGCCGACAGGATTCGGCGGCCCTCGGGCCCATAGATCCTATGGGTCGAGGACATATGCTCCACCTTCGGCGGAATCCCCGCCCGCCGGCGAGGCAGGCGCCGAAGCATCCGCCTACGCTATTCGTGTCATCAAAAAACACGGTTATTCACCGTATTGATGACACAGCAGTTCGACAGGCTCACTGTCCTGAGCGAAGTCGAAGGGCTACGGCGGATACCCTTCTTCTCATCCATTTCCCGACAAGAGTCAGGGGCTTTCTGCGTAGGGCGGGTAAATACCTTTGGATAAACTCTCTTTTACCGCTAGAAATTCCTTGCAGATTAAACGAAAATTTGATAAAATATTTAGCTCAAAATAAACACACCGCGGGATTTCCTTTGGGGTCCCTGAAGCTCTTGATGAGTTCGGGCCAATGGAAAGCTGAACGCGGTGGAGGTCCCCCGCAGTCCCCCTTCTTGCTTTCGCCCCTAGAAATCAGAAACGATTTCAGGGACTTTGGTCCCGGGAATGCTTTGCATTCCACGGGGCAAGAAAGCAGGGTGGACTAAACGGCAGGGGAAAAAACCGAAAAGGAGGAAGTAAGAGAATGTCAAACATTTCAATGAAAGCGTTGCTGGAAGCAGGTGTTCATTTTGGACACCAGACTAGAAGATGGAATCCCAAAATGGCAAAATTCATTTTTGGAACGAGAAACAAGATACACATCGTGGACCTGCAGAAGACCGTAAAAGAACTTAAAAAAGCGTATAAATTTGTGCGGGATTCGGTATCTGAAGAAAAATCCGTGCTTTTTGTAGGCACTAAAAAACAGGCGCAAGTTCCTCTTAAAGAAGAGTCTTTGAGGTGCGGCGCTTTTTTTGTATGCGACCGCTGGCTTGGAGGAACACTTACTAATTTTGAAACCATTAAAAAATCAATATCAAGACTTCATGAACTCACAAAGATGAAAGCTGAAGGAGTCTTTAAACTTTTATCCAAAAAGGAAGAGTCACAGAAAGAAAAAGAAAGAATACGGCTGGATAAATCGCTTGAAGGAATAAAGGAAATGAAAGAATTGCCGGGAATAGTTTTCATTGTAGATCCTTCCGAAGAAGCTACCGCGGTGGCTGAGGCAAGAAAACTTCATATCCCGATTGTTGCCATATGTGACACAAACTGCGATCCCGACTTGATTGATTATCCGGTACCCGGAAATGATGACGCTATCAGAGCAGTAAAACTTTTCTGTTCCATAATGGCGGATGCCGTTTTAGAAGGAAAGGGGCAATTAAACAAACAAGAAGAAAGTTCTTCAAATCTTGATAGATCAGAATCTGATTCAGAAGAAAATATAGCTACAGAAAAAGTTTTAGAGACCGAAACAAAATCAAAAAATAAAGGAGAGGTACAAAATGAGCCCATCAACTGATTTAATTACAAAACTTCGCTCAATGACGGGAGCAGGAATTATGGACTGTAAAACTGCTCTTGCGCATGCTAAGGACGATATTGATAAGGCAATACAATTCTTAAGGGAAAAAGGTATTGCGTCTGCCGTGAAAAAAGCCGAAAGGGTTGCAAAACAGGGTTTGGTGCACTCATATATACATGCCGGCGGGAAGCTTGGCGTACTTGTTGAAATAAACTGTGAAACAGATTTTGTCGCAAGAACTGAAGATTTTCAAAAACTCGCAAAAGAAATAGCTATGCAGATAGCCGCAGCAAATCCTCTATACATCAAACGGGAGGACATTCCTGCCGAAGTCATTGAAAAAGAAAAAGAAATCTATAAAGTCCAGCTTAAAGAAGAAGGAAAACCTGAAAATGTTTGGGATAAAATTATTGTAGGTAAACTGGAAAAATTTTATTCTCAAGTTTGTCTTTTGGATCAGCCATATATAAGGGATACTTCGGGCAAAGAAAAGGTTAAAGATTTAATAACGAATGCCGTTGCAAAGATCGGCGAAAATATTATGATTCGTCGTTTTTCACGTTTTGTGTTGGGCGAATATTGAGCGGTTTTTAAAAATATTTATTACTTATTGCGTTAAAAAAAACCAAAAAATGAAATATAAAAGAATATTGCTAAAATTATCCGGAGAAGCGATGGCGGGAAGAGACGGCATCGGCATAAATCCCGATTCGGTTAAGTCAATTGCTGTTGAAATCAAATCCGCTTACGAAAAAAATATTCAAATAGGAATAGTGATAGGTGCAGGAAACATCTGGCGGGGCGCAAGCAAGAATATGGATAGGGTAACAGCTGACCAGATCGGTATGATTGCAACTGTTATGAATGCCCTTGCCCTTAAAGAGACGCTGCAAAAAATCGGGGTGTCGTCCGAAGTGCAGTCAGCATTTACAGTTTCAAATTTTGTGAAAAAATATTCAAAAGATAAAACTATGGAATATTTGAAAGATAAAACAGTGGTAATTTTTGCCGGGGGCACGGGCAATCCTTATTTCACTACAGACACTACGGCTGCATTACGAGCAGCGGAGATTAAGGCCGATGTGCTGCTTAAGGCGACTCAGGTTGATGGGGTTTATGACGACGATCCAAAAAAAAATAAAAATGCAAAAAAGTTTAAAACATTAAGTTTTTCGCAAGCTATAAGCAAAAAACTTAAAGTTATGGACACCGCGGCATTTTCATTATGCAGTGATAATGAACTTCCGATAATTGTTTTCAATTTTCACAAAAAGGGGAGTTTATCCAAAGTCTTGTCAGGCGAAGATATTGGAACGATAGTTTCTTAAAGGTCTGTATTAACAGGATTTAAATCCGGTTAAATTGGATCAAGGAGCCTTGTATGATTTTCAGAACTATTGTTGCTCAGGGCGAAGAGCCCATGAAAAAAGCTTTAGAAAAAATGAAAAACGATTTCGCGGCTTTGCGGACAGGCAGGGCAAACGTAGCGCTTGTGGAAGGGATTAAAGTTGAAAGCTACGGGACTTCAATGCCTATAAATCAGCTTGCGAACTTAAGTATTCCCGATTCAAGGACTATAGAAATACGTCCCTGGGATATTTCTCAAAGCGGGAACATTGAGAAAGCCATTTTAAAATCCGAGCTGGGTATCACTCCGAATAATGACGGAAAAATAATCAGGATTTCCGTTCCTAAACTGACTGAAGATCGCCGTAAGGAAATAATTAAAATGGTACACAAAATGGCGGAAGATTTTAAAGTTTCAATCAGAAATGTGAGAAGAGAAATCCTTGAGAATATCAAAAAAGCCGAAAAAGAAAAAAAGATTACCGAAGATGAACAAATAAAAGCTGAACAAGAATCTCAAAAGTTGACAGATTCCTATATTAAAAAAATTGATGAGGTTATAGCGCTCAAAGAAAAAGAAATAATGGAGATTTAAAATGGCATTTTCTATTGATCAGGTGCAGTGCGCAGGATGCGGGGCTTGTGAATCAGCGTGTAAGCAATCGGCGATATCGCAAGATGATGACAAGTATAAAATTGACGGTTCAAAATGTACGGATTGCGGTGATTGTATGGATGTTTGTCCGGTTAGCTGCATTAACGGAACAAAAAATTAATTTAAAAAAGTGTTAATAATTGAAAAAATTGATCATTCTCAATTGCCGAAACATATTGCCGTTATAATGGACGGCAACGGCCGCTGGGCCAAAAAAAGAGGGCTTCCTCGTATTTTAGGGCACAGAGCAGGAGAAAAGGCTGTCAGAAATATTGTTGAAACATGCGCAAAATTAAAGATAAAAATCTTAACCTTGTACGCTTTTTCAACTGAAAATTGGGCCAGGCCGAAAACCGAAATCAACAGCTTGATGGTTCTTTTAAAAACTTATCTTCGCAAAGAACTAAAAAATCTGCTGAAAAATAACATTCGGCTCAATGTTATCGGAAATATTTCTAAATTACCTCAAGGAACCAAAACAGAACTTGATAAAGTAATCAAGAAAACGAGCAGAAATTCCGGTCTTTTACTTAACCTTGCTCTTAATTACGGCGGCCGCCAGGAAATTGTAAGGGCCGTAAATTTTCTTTTAAGAAAAAAGCTAAAAGAAATTAAAGAAAAAGATTTATCCGATAATCTCTATACCGAAGGAATTCCTGACCCTGACCTTTTTATAAGAACCTCGGGAGAAAAACGCCTTTCAAATTTTCTTTTATGGCAACTGGCTTATTCTGAACTATATTTTACTGAAGTTTTATGGCCTGATTTTAATGAAAATGATCTTTACAGCGCCATAATAGAATATCAAAGAAGAAACCGCAGATTTGGCGGCATTTAGAAAAATTTATTAGGCTGGCCAGTGCTTTAGCAGCAATGACCAGCATTTTTTTTAGATCTTTTTCACTATTTAGAAATGTGCTTCGGTAAAGAATCAAAGTCGCGGTGCTTTTCTGCCCTGTTTCGACAAGCTCAACATCCCGAGCAAAGTCGAGGGACTGCACCCCTGGTTCACTTTTCTTTTCTTGCAAAAAGAAAAGTAACCAAAAGAAATGCACCCCGTGAGCCATTCGCTCGATATTTTTTAGGCATCTGCGGAACTTGCCCTTCGGCTTCGCCAGGAGGGGCTTCAAACAGTCCTCGATGACTACTCCCTAAAAAAATCTCGCTCATATGCGGCTCAATGGGGGAACTGTCTGTAAACATGATTTTTAGATTTTATAGTTATTACTGGTGACGGGTAACGGTTTCAAAGGATTCTTTATGCTTCTTCCGAGACTTTTAACTTCCATTATAGGAATACCCCTGGTTCTTCTTTCAATATACTGGGGAAATATTCCTTTTTTTATTCTTATGTGCGGAGTGGTTTTTTTAGCTCTGTGGGAATATTTTGTCCTTGTTAGAACAAAATATTCATCTCAACCTTTTATCGGCATAATAATGGGGCTTTGTTTGTTCTTATTTGTGTTTCTTAGCGGTACGTCTTTCGGCCCTGCGTCCTTAAATCAAAGTACTGCCGCTTTCTTAAGTCTTTTTTTGATACCGGTATTTGCCGTAGAAATGCTTAAGAAAAAAAGAGAACATTCCATTGAAACTATGGCTGTAACCTTTTTCGGGATGTTTTTTATTCCGTGGATGCTTGGACATCTTCTTCTTCTCCGCAGCCTGAAACCAAACGGAATGCTTTATGTATTTTTTCTTTTTATTGTGATATGGATACTTGATACCGGGGCATATGCGGTCGGCGTGCGTTTGGGGAAAAATAAGCTTGCTACAACTGTAAGCCCCAAAAAAACTGTTGAAGGGACATTCGGGGGCATCATCACAGGGACACTTTCGGCGGGATTATTCGGATATTTATTTCTAAAAAATGATTTTTCTTTAATAGAATCATTATTGTTAGGTTTTTTCATATCTTTAGTTTCGCAATTTTCTGATCTTGCCGAGTCCCTTATTAAAAGGGATGCCGGAGTCAAAGACTCCGCCGATCTTTTGCCGGGGCACGGCGGCATGCTTGATCGTTTTGATTCTTTTTTGTTTACTGCGCCTTTATTGTATTATTATTTAACGATATTCAAATAATATGAAAAAAGTTGTTATATTGGGTTCAACCGGATCAATAGGAACACAAGCGCTGGATGTGGCAAGGCATTTAATAAAAAGCCTGAAAATAGTTGGCCTTTCCTCATTTTCTAATATATTGCGGCTAAAGGATCAGATAAGGGAATTTAGGCCGGAGATCGCATCTGTCTGGTTTGAAAAAGACTGTATTGAACTTAAAAGTTGGTGCAGGGAAAATAATCTTAAAACTGAAGTTGTCTTTGGAATTGAAGGGTTGATTAAAGCCGCGAAACATCATTCTAGCAATTTTGTTTTGTCGGCGGTTGTGGGTTCTATCGGCATAGAGCCATTGCTTGAAGCAATCAAAAGCAAGAAACAAATAGCTCTTGCAAATAAGGAAGCTCTTGTAGTAGCAGGAAAACTGATAATGGATGCCGCAAAAAAATGCGGCGTTACCATAATTCCCGTTGACAGCGAACACTCGGCTGTTTTCCAGTGTTTGAAAAATGAAAAAAATAAATTTATCAGTAAAATAATTTTAACAGCTTCGGGAGGGCCGTTTTACAAAAAAAGCAAAACTAAACATTCAAAAGTAACAGTTGCAGAAGCGCTTTCTCATCCGACATGGAAGATGGGAAAAAAAATTACAATTGATTCCGCAACACTTATGAATAAAGGGCTTGAAGCTATTGAGGCCAGCCATTTATTTAATGTGCCTCTCAAAAATATAGAGATTGTAATACATCCTCAATCTATAGTTCATTCTTTGGTTCAGTTTGTTGACGGGTCGGTTTTGGCGCAGTTATCTAACCCGGACATGAGGCTTCCGATACAATATGCCTTGACCTTTCCTGAAAGAATCAAATCAGGAGTAAAAGAACTTTCGTTAACCCGGATTAAGAAACTGGAATTTGATGTCCCCGATTTTAAGCGTTTCCCGAGCCTTGAACTCGCATTAAAAGCAGGCAAAACAGGCGGAACGATGCCGGCGGCAATGAATGCGGCAAATGAAGTTGCCGTAGAAAAATTTTTGAAAAAAGAAATATCATTTTCTCAGATACCTAAAGTTGTTAAAAAAGTGATGGATAAACATCTGTTGAATAAAAATCCGAATATAAGACAGATTCTTAATTCGGATCTGAATTCAAGAAAAGCGGCTTTAAAAATTATTAAGGAGATAAAACACTAAAAAATGATACATTTATTCGGATACAGTATAACTATTTTTCAAATTCTTTCTACTGTTTTTGGCGTGGGGCTTTTAGTATTTATTCATGAATTGGGCCATTTTATGATGGCAAAAAAGTTCAAGATAAGAGTAGAACAATTCTCTTTTGGATTTGGCCCTGAAATAATCGGATATACTTACGGCGAAACAAGGTATTCTATATGCGCTATCCCTTTGGGGGGGATGGTCAAATTGCCCGGAGAAGACATTAATACCGCTACCGGATCACCCGGAGAATTTATGTCCCAACCGTGGTACAGGAGGCTTATTATCGCCTTTTTTGGGCCGTTTATGAATTATGTCCTTGCGGTTTTTCTTTTTACTATCGTTTTCTATTTCTGGGGGCTTTCAATTCCTTCTAATAAACCTACTATTGGAGATGTTATGGAAGGTTATCCCGCGAAACTTTCAGGGATTTTGCCCGGTGACACGGTTGAAAATATCAACGGAATCCCCATAAAAGATTGGCAGCAGATGGCGGAAGTTATTCATAAAAATCCCAGCAAAAAGATAAAAGTAAATATTTTAAGAGAAAAAAAATCTATGCAAATATTTGTAGTTCCTCTAAAAGACCCGGCTTCAGGAATCGGGCTTGTAGGAATTGCTCCCAGCATTGAAACTAAAAAAGTCAGTTTAATTAGTTCGTTCGGCTATGGCATTAAGATGGTGGTTTTTCAGACAATCTACACGTTGAAATATCTTGGGGACAAAATAATCCGCTGGGAAAAGCCGGAAGTTGCCGGCCCGATAGGGGTCGTCCAGCTTTTGGCAAAAGCGGCAAAAGCAGGTATTGAAAATCTGCTTAATTTTCTTGCGGTAATATCTGTGGCCCTTGGGCTTTTTAACCTTTTTCCTATACCGTTGGTTGACGGCGGGCATATAGTACTTGCCCTGGTTGAAGCGGTAACACGCAAACCTTTGAACAAAAAAGTGGTTCAGGTTTCAAATTTCGTGGGTTTGAGCTTAATTGTTTTTATCTTTATTTTTGCGACTTATTCGGATCTTGCCCGTTTAGGGCTGACATTTGGAAAATAATGTTTAATAGAAACCAAACCAGAAAAGTAAAAGTCGGGGAAATTGTTATCGGCGGGGGAAACCGCATATCAGTTCAGTCGATGACAAACACCGATACAAAAAATGTTTCTTCAACAATAAACCAAATAAAAAAATTGGAAGATTTCGGCTGTGAGATAGTCCGGGTGGCGGTTCCGGACATTGAATCCGCGAAAAGTTTATCAAAAATTAAACAAAAAATAAGCATTCCTTTAGTTGCAGATATACATTTTGATTATCGT
>JAPLKN010000036.1 GCA_026388075.1 Elusimicrobiota bacterium | reverse complement strand
AGTTTCAATTGCTAATGCAGTCTTTTATGCCGAGTCGGCAATTTTTTTGAGCCATTTCAAAGGGCATGAATTATCGGGTTTCGGGGGCGCGCTTAAAAATATGGGGATGGGATGCGGAACTCGGGCCGGGAAATACGCCATGCATCACAGCGTCAACCCTGAAATAGATATTGATAAATGCACCGGATGCGAAAAATGCATAAAATGGTGTTCTGCCGGCGCGTTAAGCATGAAAAACAAAAAGATTTCTTTTGACAGTTCAAAATGCATGGGTTGCGGAGAGTGTATTTTATCGTGCGCGTTTAATGTTTTTAGAATTCCCTGGAATGAGACCGTAAAAGGAGTTCAGGAAAAAATTGTTGAATATGCCTGCGGCGCTTTGAAAAATAAAAAGCATTTCAGCATAAACTTTATTAATCATATTACCCAGTACTGCGACTGTTATTCTGATAGGGGAAAATCTTTGGTTGAAGATATAGGCATAGTTGCAGGTTCCGATCCGGTTGCTGTAGATCAGGCAAGCGCAGACCTGGTAAATCAAAAATTTGGCGGAGATTTCTTGAGATCAATTTTTCCTGAAATTGACTGGACGGTGCAGTTGGATTATGCTGAAAAACTAGGGCTGGGTAACAGAAAATACGCGCTAGTTGAACACAAATGAATCAGAGAGAACAGAGATTTTTAGTAGATAAAATGCTCGGTCGTTTGGCAAAATGGCTAAGGGTTTTCGGATATGATACTGAATATTCTCCTGATAAATTTGGAAGCGGACTTCTTTTGGAGAGCTTGCGGGAAAACAGAATGCTTCTTACACGGGGAAAAAAACTTAGCGATAAGCGGGGCTGGCAGGTAGTCTATTTAAAAAGCGATTTTATCGGGGAACAGCTGAAACAATTGGCAAGCGAACTTCATTTAAAATATTCTTTTGATAAAATATTCTCGCGCTGCACGCTTTGTAACGGGAAAATTCTCTTAGTTTCGGAAAAAACTCAATTAAAAGAGTTGGTGCCTGAATATGTATATAAGACTCAAAACCAATTTTACAGATGCGAAAAATGCAGCCAAATCTACTGGAAGGGAACACATTTTGATTTGATTAAAAACGATCTGGCAAAATTAGGTTTTGAGATAAGGTAGGAAAAATGTTTGAAAAATTAAAACGTCTTTTCATAGGCGGGCCGAAAAGCCCTCACGATCATGAGATTTTTCATAAGATTTCTTTGATTGCTTTTTTTGCTTGGGTTGGACTTGGCGCCGACGGACTCTCGTCTTCGTGCTACGGACCTCAAGAAGCATTTCTGGCTTTAACCAAACACCATTTTCTAGCGATTTTTGTGGCGCTGGGGACGGCTTTGACGATATTTGTCATCTGTTCTAGTTAGTCCCAGATTATAGAACTTTTCCCGACCGGTGGAGGAGGATACCTTGTCGCGAGCAAACTCCTGTCCCCTTCAGTAGGTATGATGTCGGGCTGTGCGCTCTTGGTTGATTATATCTTAACTATCACTCTTTCCATCGCCAGCGCTGCGGATGCAATATTTAGTTTTCTTCCGGCTAATCTTCTAATGTACCGGGTTAGTTTTGCGGTTTTCGCATTAATCCTGCTTATCATCTTAAATCTTCGCGGTGTAAAAGAATCCGTTTTGACACTGATGCCGATCTTTCTCATCTTTGTCTTTACCCACATTTTCGCGATCATCTATTCTTTCGGTGCTCACTGGAACAACTTTCCTGTCATTGCTCAAGGAACCGTAAACGATGTCCGCTCGGCCAGTTCCGAGTTTGGATTCTTCGGCATGATCTTTCTTGTTTTAAGAGCTTACAGTATGGGAGCAGGAACCTATACTGGTATTGAGGCAGTCAGTAACGGTTTGCCGATCTTGAGGGAGCCGAAAGTTCAAACCGGGCGAAGAACAATGCAATATATGGCTTTCTCCCTTGCTCTCATGGTGCTCGGGCTTATGATCGCCTATATGTTATATGGTGTTCAGTTTCAGAGCGGAAAGACGCTGAACGCGGTATTGTTTGAAAGTCTCACTGCTGGCTGGGGACACCAGGCGGGGAACATTTTTGTCTTGATCACTCTGCTTTCAGAAGCTGCCATTCTTTATGTAGCATCGCAGGCTGGGTTCATAGATGGGCCGCGCGTACTTTCAAATATGGCAATAGATCGGTGGGTACCCTCTCAGTTCAGTATGCTTTCTGACCGTCTGGTCACACAGAACGGAGTGCTTTTGATGGGGATTTCTTCTCTAGTACTCATGCTTCTTACAGGTGGTTCTGTACAATACCTCATTGTTCTGTACAGCATCAACGTATTTATAACCTTCGTTTTGTCCCAGCTTGGAATGGTGCGCCACTGGTGGCAGTCTAGAAAAGAAGTCCTGGACTGGTTCAGAAAATTAGCGATTAATGGTTTCGGCCTTATCCTTACAACTTTTATACTTTTATCGGTCATTATTGTAAAATTCAATGAGGGCGGCTGGATTACTCTTCTTGTAACGGGCACTTTAATAGCTTTTGCAATTATAATTAAGCATCACTATGTAAATACTACAAAAATTTTGAAGAGACTTGATTCTCTTGTTGTTGCCGCTGAAGGTTCTGAAGACTTCGCTCCAAAAAGCCAAGAAGTTATATTTGATCCCAATTCAAAAACTGCTGCTATTTTAGTAAACGGTTTTAATGGATTGGGGCTTCATACACTTTTCGGAGTAATTCGTAATTTTGGCGGAGTCTTTAAGAATTTCATATTTGTATCTGCAGGCATAATAGACGCAGGTAATTTTAAAGGAAAAGCTGAACTTGATAATCTTGAAAAATATGCGAACAGCGAAGTAAATAAATATGTAAACTATATGCGTAATAAAGGGTATTATGCCGAAGGAATTACTTCAGTCGGGATAGATGTTATTGATGAAATTTCGGTATTAGTTCCGAAAGTGTTTGAGCGTTTTCCAAACGCAGTATTTTTCGGCGGACAGCTGGTATTTCCCGAAGAAAAATTTCTAACTAGATGGCTTCATAACTACACCGTATTTGCTATTCAGAGAAAACTTTATCATCAAGGAATACCTATTGTGATGCTGCCCATCAGAGTTGAAACCGGAAAAACTATTTCTACTAAATAAAATAGGATTAAAAGTAAATACAGGCGTGTAAGGGTGCAAAAGTTCACTGCGTTTTAATTTGTCAACTTTCATAACTTTCCAAACTTTTACACTTTTATACACAGTTAGATTTTATCATGCGAATCACCAAAATTGTTCAGCAGAAAAGAAAAAAAGAAAGGTTTTCAATATTTATTGACGGCCGCTATTCGTTTTCACTATCAGAAGAAAATCTGATAAAACATAAGCTTAAAACCGGGCAGGAAATAAATGAAACCCAAATTGAAGATATTAACAGAGAAGATGAAAAGAAAAAGGCAATAAATAGTGTTTTTCATTTGTTAAGCATCAGATCCCGCAGTGAAAAAGAGCTTGGAGAAAAGCTGAAAACAAAAAAAATAAGCGAAGAAAATATAACCGATGCAATAGGCCGCATAAAAGAGCTTGGTTATATAAATGACGAAAAGTTTGCAAAAGAACGAATTAGTTATCTCAGGCAAAAAGGCAAAGGCCCTTTTATTATTAAAATGGATTTGCGCAGGGCAGGAATACAGGAAGATACAATAAATGAACTGTTATTCAAGGACAAAACCTCAAAAAATATAGAAATTGAGCAAGTAAAAAATATTGTTTTATCCAGGTTAAAACGTATGGGAAAAATTGATGCTAAAACTAAATTCAACAGATTAATGGGATTTTTAGCAAGAAGAGGATTTGACATAGAGACCATAAAAGAGGGATTAAAAGAAGCAAAACTGGATATAGAGAAGGATGATAGCGTATAGCGTAGAGCGCCGTGCCTGCGGCAGGCAGGGATAGGAAAGGCAAAAAAGGTGTTCAGTTTTTCTATACGCTAGAAAAAGGAGTTTCAAATGGCAATTAAAAAAGCACTAATAAGCGTGTGGGATAAAACCGGGATTATTGAATTTTCAAAAGCTTTATCCGAATTAGGAATAAAAATAATCTCAAGCGGCGGGACTGCAAAGACTCTTCTTCAAAATAAAATTGACTGCATAGAAATATCTGAAGTTACGGGTTTTCCTGAGATTTTAGACGGCAGAGTCAAAACCTTAAATCCCAAGATACACGGGGGAATTCTTGCCAGGCGAGATAAAAAAGAACATTTAAACGAGTTAAAGAAATTTGATATTGAACCTATTGATATTGTTGCAGTAAATCTTTATCCGTTTGAGGAAACAATTTCAAAAATTTCAGATTACGATGAAAAAAATATTACAGAAGATGTCATTGAAAATATTGATATCGGTGGCGTGGCTCTTTTAAGAGCCGCGGCTAAAAATTTTAATGATGTTTTAGTAGTCTGTGATCCGGGCGATTATAAGACAATCATTGAAAAGATCAAATCCAAATCAATTACAAAAGAATTCCGTTTGGAGCTTGCAGCAAAAGCTTTCAGGCACACTGCCTATTACGATGCTCTCATTTCAGGATATTTTACAAAAGAAAAATTTCCTAAAGAATGTGCAATTCCCTTAAAAAAAATTAGTCCGTTGCGTTACGGCGAAAATCCTCACCAGGAAGCGACATTGTATTCTAAGGGTGTAAATGTTAACAAGCCATATGTTATCAATGCTAAGGTTCTTCAGGGCAAAGAATTATCATACAATAATTATCTGGATCTTGAATCGGCATGGCGCCTTATTCAGGAGTTTAATAATACCGCTTGCGCAATCATTAAGCACAATAATCCTTGCGGGTGCGCCGAAGGCAAAGATATTTTGGATGCTTATTTAAAGGCTTTAAGTTGCGATCCGGCAAGTGCTTTCGGAGGGATTATTGCTGTTAATGGAGAGGTAGATGATAAAACCGCTGCTGAAATAGCAAAACTTTTTACCGAATGCATTATTGCGCCTTCATATTCAAAAGCTGCTCTGGATATATTTGCATCAAAAAAGAATTTACGTCTTTTGGTTCAGTCCAACAAATCAAAAACAAAACCTTTGTTTGATATTGAATATCGCGCAATGTCGGGTGGAATGCTGGCACAGGACAAGGATAACCAGCTTTTTAAAGAAACAAAACCGGCTACAAAGAAAACTCCTTCTAAAGAAGAAATGGAATCTCTAAAATTTGCCTGGATTGTTTGTAAGCATATTAAATCCAATGCAATAATTCTTGTCAGAGGAAAACAGACTGTCGGAATCGGTGCCGGGCAGATGTCCCGCATAGATTCATTAAACATCGCGAATTCTAAAATGGAAGAGGTTAAACACGGCCTGGATGAAGATAAAAATCCTTTAGTACTTGCTTCAGACGCTTTTTTTCCTTTCCCGGATGTAGTTAATGAGGCATCAAAAATTGGCGTAAAAGCAATAATTCAGCCGGGGGGATCAATAAAAGACGAAGATTCTATTTCAGCAGCTAATAACCACGGTATAGCAATGGTTTTTACAGGAATGAGGCATTTCAGACACTGATATGAGAAAAAAGAAAAAGACAACAAAATATTATCTGAAGATAATGGATAAGAATGTTAATGTAAAAGGCATTAATGTTTTTATACCCGTCATTATTATTTTAGCTTTGTTTATTCTTATTAAAAGCCCTTCAATTAGGAAAAAAACTGATCTTGAAACAAACCACTTGCAATGCCTTGCCGGAATAACAGGAAATGATGTGCGAAAATATTCATCGGAAAATTTCGGATTAATTAATATTTATCTTAAATGGAAAGAATATATGCCCTATAGAACAACTGACATAATTGGATATAAAGAACAGCTTCTAATGATTACTTGGCAGCCTTTTTTCAGTTCAAATAACGAAAAATCCATTTTGAAAGATATCACGGATGGGAAATATGATGACTATATCAGGGATTTTGCTTTGATGGCAAAAAATTTAAATAAACCGGTTCTTTTAAGATTTGCCCAGGAAATGAATGGTAATTGGTTCCCGTGGTCGGGTTCAAAGAATGGCAACAACACGGAAATATATCAAAAGGCTTACAGATACGTTTACGAACTTTTTAGCGAAATGGAATGTAATAACGTTGAATTTGTTTTCAGCGTCAGTTTCAAAGATATACCTAATAAAGAATGGAATAGGTTTGAAAAGTATTACCCCGGGGATGAATACGTGGATTGGATCGGAATTGATATGATTAATTGGGGCAATATTAGAAAAATATATACGAATAACCCGTCCGGCATTATAAATTCGGTTTATGAAAGAATAATAAAAAAATATCCGAAAAAGCCGATACTAATTTCCGAAGCAGCATTTCCGTCGCAAAATGTTGACAAAAAGAAATGGATTAAAGAATTCTTTGATTCGCTAAAAACAAAATATACTGCAATAAAAGCTTTTGTCTGGTATGATATAGACAAAGGGGCAGATTTTTCCATAAGCAAAGATAAAAATCTATTTGATTATTTTAAGAAACTTATTGACGGCAAATATTTTACTTGGGATCCGGAAAGCGTGGCTTGGAGGTTAGGTTCCGAGGAATCAGAATAGCTTAACAAATTTATGTCTACACCCTTCCTGAAAAAACGAATCAATCTGGGAACAACAACAAACCTGAAAAAAACCTTCAAAAAAAACAAGCTTCATACGGTATGTGAAAGCGCAAAATGTCCTAATATAAGCGAGTGTTTTGATAGAAAAGTTGCGACGTTTCTTATTTTGGGAGATATTTGCACTAGATTTTGCAGTTTTTGCGGTATTGAGAAAGGAAAACCTTTTTCTTTAGATAAGAAAGAACCGAAAAGAATTGCCGAAAACATACAAAAACTAAAAATCAGTTATGCCGTAATTACTTCGGTAACCCGAGACGATCTTAAAGACGGTGGTGCCAAGCATTTTGTAAATACTGTAAGCGAAGTAAGAAAATTATGCCCTGAAACAAAAATAGAAATACTTGTTCCAGACTTTAGTGGGAAAAAAGAAAGCTTTGATATTATTTTTTCTTGCCGGCCGGATATTCTCAGTCACAACGTTGAAACTGTACCGAGGCTTTATTCAAAAGTAAGAAGAGGAGCTGATTATAAAAGATCTCTTGAACTCTTAACTGCTGCGGGGGATAGCGGATTAAAAACAAAATCCGGAATTATGCTTGGGCTCGGAGAAAAAGAAGAAGAAATATTTAATGTTATGGATGATTTGATTAAAGCCAGATGCAAAATATTGACTTTAGGGCAGTATTTATCGCCATCTAAAGCTCATTATGATGTTTATGAATATGTTTCGGAAGAAAGTTTTAATCAACTAAAAGAAATTGCCCTTAATAAAGGTTTTGAATATTGCGCAAGCGGGCCTTATGTGAGAAGTTCATACCTGGCCGAATCTATGATTTGACAGCACTGAGCCGTTCAACCTGCGAGGTTGTACGGCTAGCTTGCGTCGTCGGAAGGGTCTCTAGATGCTTTGAAAAGCGGCGGCCAATAAAGCAGAATGCAGCCGGGGGAAAAAGTTTTTGAGATGTGCGGACAATAATTTGGTTAAGTAACAAGAGGAATAAGGCATATTAGTCAGAGCTGGCCCGCTAATTTAAGCCTTGACATAATGTAGTTTATAAGCTACAATGGTATCGGAAACAATGAACAAAACGACGATAATCTATAAAACCAAAACTGGCAAAGAACCGTTTGTTGACTGGTTCCTATCAATCAGGGACAAAGTTACACGTTATCGGATTCAGGCAAGAATAAGGCGGATTGAATACGGCAACTACGGAGATCATAAAAGGTTTCATGGGCTTATAGAAATCAGGATTGATTTTGGGAAAGGGTATAGAGTCTATTGCGCTGAAGACGGTAATGTCATTGTGATATTGCTTATGGGCGGAGATAAAAGCACACAGGAAAAAGATATAAAACTGGCGCAAGAACTTAGGGAGGACTACTATGAACAAAAGAAAACTCAGAACATACGATGAGTTCGAGCTGGATTACTTCAAAAAACATCCGAAAGAACTCAAAAATTACCTTGAGACGGCTTTGGAAGAATACCAAAAAGACGGTGATGAAAAAGCATTTCTTGCTTCTCTATCTGTAGCCGCTCGTTTACATGGCGGATTTGGCAAACTTGCAAAAGAGACCGGGCTGAACAGGGAGAATTTATATCGGGCGCTTTCAAAGCGATCCGATCCTCGTTTTTCTACCATAATGCAGGTGATTACCTATTTGGGCTATTCTCTGAAAATCGCATAATTTAAGAGTTAATAATAAGTCACCTCGAAGTTGGATACGCAAACCAACCCCCGGCTTGGTTTCTACGAAACCAGGCAGCGGGGCAAGCCGGGGGTTGGTTTGGTAATAGGAAAAATGAAAAAAATGTTCAAAAAAATAATCTGGATTATTGTTGCTTTAGTCGGCGCGGTGGCGCTGGCTATTGTTATCGGAATCGTCAATCCGGCGGAAAAAGTTAATGCGTTATGGATTGTAGTTGCGACACTGTGCATATACTCAATTACCTACCGATTTTATGCATCGTTCCTTGCCGCAAAAGTGCTCGCTCTAGATGAAAAACGGATTACTCCTGCAATACGTCTTAAAGACGGAATGGATTATGATCCTACAAACAAATGGGTGCTTTTCGGCCACCATTTTGCAGCAATTGCAGGCGCAGGGCCTTTAATTGGGCCGATGCTTGCAGCCCAGTTTGGATATTTACCCGGATTTTTGTGGATTTTGATCGGAGCAACTCTTGCCGGAGCGGTTCATGACATGGTAATTCTTACTGCTTCAGTGCGCAGAGATGGAAAATCCCTTGCTCAGATAGCAAAAGAGGTTGTCGGACCTGTGGGTGGATTTGCGGCGGCTATCGGAGTTTTATTTATAATAATCGTGGCTTTGGCAGGTCTTGGGCTTGCCGTTATAAATGCCTTGACTAAAAGTCCCTGGGGAACTTACACGATTGCGTTAACAATTCCAATAGCTCTTTTTATGGGAATATATCTGAAATTCTTAAGACCGGGGAAAGTAGGTGAAATGAGTATTATTGGAGTGGTGCTTTTACTGCTTTCGGTTTTTTCAGGACATTTTATTCCCGGTTCTTTTCTTGAACCAATTTTTAATTTATCCAGAGATCAACTGATCGTAGCTATTGCTTTATATGGTTTTCTTGCTTCAGTACTTCCGGTATGGCTGCTTCTTTGCCCTAGGGACTATCTTTCAACCTATATGAAAATCGGCACAATCTCATTGCTTGCCGTAGGAGTTATGATTATAGCCCCTAATCTCCAAATGCCTCCGATAACTAAATTTATCGGAGGCGGCGGGCCGATTATTCCGGGAAAACTTTTTCCGTTTATGTTCATAACTATTGCCTGCGGAGCAATATCGGGATTCCATTCGCTGATTGCCTCGGGGACAACTCCCCGTATGATAATGTCCGAAAAACAAATACCTATGATAGGTTTCGGCGCAATGCTTACGGAAGGTTTCGTCAGCATGATAGCGCTTATCGCCGCAACGATACTTATTCCCGGCGACTATTTTGCAATAAATACAAAATTATCTTTGGATCAATTAGCTGTGCTTGGTTTTCCCGCTCAAAAGATACACGAGCTTTCTGCATTAGTCGGAATTGATGTTTCAGGAAGGCCCGGAGGAGCTGTGTCTTTGGCTGTGGGTATGGCTTCAATTCTTGGTAATCTTCCAGGAATGAAAGGACTGATGCCTTACTGGTACAATTTTGCTTTGATGTTTGAAGCATTATTTATTTTGACTACAGTTGATGCCGGGACAAGAGTAGCCCGTTTCCTTGTTCAGGAATTCGGCGGATATGTTTATAAACCTTTAGGAAAGCGTTCGTGGATGCCGGGAATTATATTAACAAGTTTTTTAGTAGTTATTGCCTGGAGTTATCTTATTTATTCGGGGAATGTTTCAACGATCTGGCCTATGTTCGGATTGTCCAACCAGCTTCTTTCAGGAATAGCCTTAGGGGTTGGGACAACAATAATAATCAGGGAAAATAAACTTAAATATGCCTGGGTTACTTTTATTCCTATGTTATTTATGTTTTCTACCACTCTTACCGCGTCTTGGCAGCTGGTAGGAATGTTTACTGAAAAAGCCCGTTCGTCTACTGTAGTATCGGATGCAATAGCGTATAAAATAGATATTTTGCTCGTAATTTTTATGGCTTTGCTTGCGCTTGTAGTTATCGGGGATATGTTGTATCAATGGTATAATATTATTGTCCTAAAGAAAATCAAAACTTATCCCCATGAAGGAATTGATTTTCTTGAAACTAGCGAAGAAAAAAAAGTAGAAGACGACCTCCTTGGCTGAACCTAGATTTCCACCCCGTAGGTGGAAATCATATTCATATTTCAGTATAATTATTCAATTGTTTCCACCTAGGGGTGGAAACTGCTATGAAGCCCGGGCCATAGACATTTCAGTGGGCTGTTTTTATGGGGATATGATGTTTAAGTAAATAACATGGTTTAGTAGTTCTATATATTTTCTTTTTGATAAGAAATCTTTTAGCTTTAGTCGCCTATCGTCGGGTGTAAACTTGTTTCAAGTATTCCATTTTAAACCTCGATTTCATAATCTGACATCCTTCTCGGGTTAGATTTTATATGATTTGATACGTTGACTTGATTAATTATTTTGGAAAAGATAATATTAAATTCCTAAACTCCACAGGCAACTTCTTGCACAAGGAAGACTGACAATTCACCACCAAACAGGAGACTGGTAATTTCACCCAGCCCCACAGGATGCCCCGTTAGTAAGAATGGGGATGAATGCTAAATATTCCCGCAGGGCGGTGACCCTGATGCCACGGGAGTGAGCCCTTCGATGTTACTCAGGGCAATGAGCTTGTCGAATTGCCCATGGATCTGGGTTCACGTGGCGAACTAATTATTATGAAAGAATCATTTGCTGCAGGCATTCATATCGGAACGGTCTCTGCTTCGATTGTTCTTGTTGATGACAAAAATAAAATAATTTATAAAGATTATCTTTTTCACAATGGAAACATCTCTGCAGCGCTAGAAGAGATGTTGAAAAAGCTTTCTATAGACAGTCTTGATTCATTTGCTGTTGTTGCCGAAAAAGGGCGTGGATATTTTACGTCGGGCACTGAAGTTAATGAACAAGTCGCAATTATTGAGGGAGTAAAATATTTTTTCCCGGAAGCTCGTTCCATCCTAACCATAGGCGGAGAAAATTTCGGCATCATTCTTCTAGATGAAAACGGCATTTATAAAAAATTTATTTCCAATGCACCGTGTGCCGCAGGCACAGGTTCATTTATTGACCAACAGGCTTCAAGGCTTAATCTCCCAAGCAGCGCCGAACTGAGCAAGCTTGCTGAAGACTATGAAGGTGACCCCCCGAAAGTTGCAACCCGCTGCGCCGTTTTTGCAAAAACAGATCTTGTTCATATCCAACAACAAGGCTATAGCCTATCAGCTATAGCAGCCGGCATTTGTAAGGGTGTAGCCCAAAATATTTACGATACACTCTTTCCCGGCAATACTATTCTAGATCCCGTCGTTGCCGTTGGGGGTGTTAGTAAAAACAAGAAGGTTGTCTATTATCTCTCTCAAGTGGCAAAGCGGGACATACGCACACTTCCTGATAGCGAATATATAGAGGCTATCGGGGCAGCATTCTTTGCTAAAAGGAAGAAAAACGATAATACCTTTCAAGGAGCGATTCCTCTTACATCGTTACTAAATAGGACTGCCACCCCTGAATCATACTGCTATCCTCCTCTTTCAGAAACAAAGACCAAAGTTCCTGATTTTTCAAGCTGGTTTTCAAAAATTATCGATGATGTGGAAATTGATATCTACATTCCACTTGCGAAGGGGGCCACGATTGATTCCTATCTTGGTATTGACATAGGATCAACAAGTACAAAAATTGTCTTAATGGATAAGAAATGCAATATTATCTCAGGGTTGTATACCTACACCGGCGGACAGCCGATTGCGGCGCTCCAGAAAATTACTAGTGTTATTGAAAAGATAGAACGTGATTTTGCGGTGAATTTTAGGATTCTGGCATCAGGAACAACAGGATCCGGGCGAAGCAAATTCATTCAAAAAGCTGCCCGGGCAGATTATAGTGTTGATGAAATAACCGCTCATGCCAGGGCGGCATACCATCTGAATCCGGAAATTGACACGATCATTGAAATCGGCGGACAAGACTCCAAATTTAGCGTTCTAAAAGATGGACAAGTAACTTTCTCGGTGATGAATTATTCTTGTGCTGCAGGTACCGGTAGTTTCATTCAGGAGCAGGCCCAAAGGCTGCACGTACGCCTTTCTGATTATGCAGAATTAGCAGTAAAACAAGCTTCTCCTTTAATCAACGGCCGTTGCACCGTCTTCATGGAAAGAGATTTGAACTCTCTCCTTAGTCTTGGATACAGCCGAGAAGAACTTCTTGCGGCGGCTCTTCATGCGGTACGAGATAATTATCTCTTGAAAGTAGGCCAATTAAGCAAATTGGGGAACTGCATAGCGTTTCAAGGTGCAACCGCCAAGAATTTCGCGCTTGTCCGAGCTTTTGAACAAAAACTTCAAAAACCTATTTACGTTTCCAAATATTGCCATTTAACCGGAGCCCTCGGCGTTGCTTTAAAGCTAGCAGATAAAGGGCTTGAGGGTCCCTCTCTTTTTAAAAAAGATCTGCACCGGAACAACATTGTCGTTAATGAATATGTTTGTGAATACTGCAAAAATCACTGTAAGATAAAACAAATTGACATAGAGGGGGAACGTCTCGGATGGGGATATCTTTGCGGCCGTACTGAACAGGAAACATTCCATAAGAAGAAAAAACTCAACGGTTTTGACCTCTTGAGCAATCATGGCAAAGTTTTTTCTGTTCCTCCCGTTCCTGCAAAATCCCCGGTGAAAGGAGAAGAAGCCGCGATTAACCAACCTCCGCGCGATCTTCTGCGAAGAAAAATAAAGATCGGGATACCCTCCGCTCTCACCATGTTTGAATACGTACCTCTCTGGAAACTATTTTTTGAGAATTTAGGTTTCGAGACCTACGTGACCTCGGCCGATCCGGCTAAAATAACAGCGGGAAAAGAAATCAGAGCAGCTGCGTATTGTGCTCCCATAACGGAGTTTCACGGACACATTGCGGAGTTAACCACCAAGGCCGACTATATTTTTTTCCCGCAACTTTTTGCAAATATCTCAGGAAAAGAAAAAAAATTATATTGTTATCATTCGAACTATGTTTTGCCCGTACTTTATAACACCCCGGGCATAGATCTCACGCGAAAGATGATCGCACCGACGCTGGATGTCGACAAAGGAAACCCCGATCAATTAATACATGATATTTATCGCGCATTTCCTGAAAAGATTAGGAATCTTGTTTCATTTGGACAGGCTAGAGAAAGCTTCAAAATTGCATGGAACTGGTTTTTAGAAAAGAAAAAAGACCTGCACGATGTATTTAAAAATCAATGGAAAAGGGTTGGTGATATCGGTGTTGTATTTTTGGGCAGGCCGTATATAGTTTTGAATCCTTCACTTAACAAAAGCATTCCTGAAAAGTTTGCTGAAATGGGAGTCCGATCATTTTACATGGACATGATTCCTGTTGATGAAGAACGGCTAAAAGCTGCGAAAGATTTTATCAGGCGCAATCACTGGCATTATGGAAATATTATTTTAAAAGCGGCCGAAATGGTGGCCCAAATGGACGGCCTGTTCCCGATTTACATGACGGCATTCAAATGCTCGCCGGATTCTTTCATGCTTCCCTATTTCAAAGAGATCATGAATTATTACGGAAAGCCTTACCTTATCCTGCAACTTGATGAACATCAAGATCACGGAGGCTATGAAACACGTCTGGAGGCTGCTTTAGAAACTTTTAGAAGTTTCTCTCGGGTAGAAACCACAATTTCTGCGCCCGCAATTAATCTAAAGAAAGCATTTGAAGACAAAACGTATCTCTTGCCGGCGTATGATCCCCTCAGCGCGAAATTATTGCAAGGTGCCTTTATTCATGCCGGAATCAAAACCATCTTGATTGAAGAAACATCGGATACTCTTCAGAAAGGCAGTTCAATGAATGATGGAATGTGCTTGCCATTAACCGGTTTAGTTTATGGAGTAATGAATACCATAGAAAAATACAATCTTGACCCCTCAAAAACTGCCATCATTTGTAATACTGATAGCATGTTCTCATGTAATTTTCCGCAATATTCTACCATGATCAAGCATATTTTAGGGACAATGGGCCACGGCATGGAAAAAGTGGACGTGATGGTGCGCGAGTTTTTGCCGAAAGATCTGCCAATAAGACTTTTATACGAAGGATTTATGGCATATATCATAGCGGCGTTAATTCAAAGAATAACATATAAAATCCGACCAAGAGAGAGAATAAGGGGGGCAACCGACAAAGTTTGCGAAAACGCCATCCATGACCTGTTTGATTGCTTTTCGAACGGCATTTCGAAAGTTAAGTCCTTTCAAAAAGTTTTAGAGGACTTTAAGAAAATTGATGTTCATGACGCTATTCTTCCTCAGGTGGGGATTATCGGTGACATCTTTGTTCGTGATAATGATGTTTTTAACCAGAATCTTGTTCATGAAATTGAAATGGCAGGAGCGGAAGTCGTATCTTTTCCTTTTATGGTTGGACAAAAAATTATTCTGAATACTCACCATTATTTACAACAGTGGAGTAACAGAGAATATATTGGATTGATTTCTGATAAAGCTCTTTTCAATACCCTAAATTTTTTAATGCGTAAATTTGTCTTCCTAGCTGAAGAAATTATTCCTGACATCAATTTTTTATTCAAAAAGAATATTACTGGATATTTAAAAACATATGGCCTTTCTGTGAATCACGACGGTGAAACGGTGGAAAATCTTCTTAAGACATTGTGCTTTTATGAAAATTATCCAAACATGAGATTCATTGTAAATGTTAATCCTATGTTTTGTTGTCCCAGTCTGTCTAGTGAAACCATTTGTAAGAAACTAGAAAAGGATATTAATATTCCTATTATATCGATATCTTATGATGGAACAAAGGCAGATAAGAATAAAGTGCTTAAACCTTATCTGCATTTTTTGAGACATTAATCGTAAAGTATCTGGCCGGTTAAGAATGTCTATCATCTATGAGAGCGCAATCGTTCGACTTGGTTCGATCTTCCTCATCAAAGATCGTTTAGGATAATTTATATGAAATCCCATGATATAAGAAGCAAATTTTTGAAATATTTTGAACAGAAAGAACATAAGATTGTTCCTTCCGATTCTTTAATTCCTTCCGGCGATCCGACCCTTCTTTTTACTTCTGCAGGCATGGTGCAGTTCA
>JAPLKN010000035.1 GCA_026388075.1 Elusimicrobiota bacterium | reverse complement strand
CTGTCGGTGGATTGAAATCATGCTGTTAGATGGCGGTGTAATGCTGCCATCTTTATTCCTGAAGCGCCCGTTGTCTCTAACGGGGTGAACCGGTATAAAACCCAGCGGAAGCCTTGTAATTAACGTAAAAGCAGATACGATATTCTTAATTAACACCATTCACTTCCTCTTTGTTTTTCCGAATTATTAGTATTTCTCCCCTCTTGTTTTTAAAAAGGGGTCGGGGGAGTTGGTTTTATTCTTTCACTCTTCTTTTTCAAACTCCCCTTAATCCCCTCTTAATCTTAAGAGGGGATACTTCTTTTGCCATTCTGCTTCATGCTCCCCTCTTTTGTTCAAAGAGGGACTGGGGGAGTTATTGTATTACTCATTTCCGTCATTACTTCATCTATGTTTTTTAAAATATCCATGTTATTAAACCTTAATACTTTAATTTTCATCAGCCCAAAATATTCATCTCTCTTCTTATCACTTAAACTGCCTTTTTCATCATAATGCTGGCCACCGTCTATTTCTACAACCAATTTAAATTTCGGACAATAAAAATCTACTATATAGTTTCTGATTCCATATTGCCTGTAAAATTTATATCCAAATAATTGCTTATTTCTTAGTCGTGACCAGATTTTCTTTTCCGCATCAGTTTGATTCTTGCGCAATAATATCCGGACATCTTTGTTTTTAATGCTATTGAAAATCTTCATTATTGATTCAAACTCCCCTTTTTCCCCTCTTTAACTAAAGAGGGGATACTTAATTAGTTTTAGTTTCTTCTCAAGTCCCTTTCTCCCCTCTTGTTTTTAAAGAAGGGGCGGGGGAGTTCATTCAACGTCTTCCCTCTTCTTTTTCAAACTCCCCTTAATCCCCTCTTAATCTTAAGAGGGGAAACCTCTTACCATCTACCGTTTACCTTTTACCTATTTTTATTGAATTTTAACATCCTCTTTGCCTTTTGAAACCCCCGCATCTTCAAATGTCGCCATTTCATTCATCATTTTAACCGCCGCCTCAATTATTGAAAGCGCCAGAACCCCGCCGGTTCCTTCCCCGAGGCGCATATCAAGCCGCAGAATCGGCTCCAGTCCCAGGTAATCAAGAAGAGTTTTATGGCCCCTAACCGCAGAAAGGTGCCCGGCGAACAGATAATCCTTCACCTTAGGCTCAAGCTTGTATGCAAGAAGCGCCGCAGAGGTTACCGGAAAACCGTCAAGAACTACAGGGATCCCGATGGATGCGGCTTTAAGAATAAGCCCTGTCATCTGTCCTATGCAGTATCCGCCTACTTTAGAAAGAATATCAATCGGATCCTTTGGGTCAGGACTGTGCAGTCTGACGGCATTTTCAATTACCCTTTTTTTTCTTTTGAGAGTTAAAGAATCTATGACGGTCCCGATATCTATCACTTTATCAATCTCAATGCCGCCGGCTACGCTTATTGCCGCAGCAACGGTAGTGTTTCCTATGCCCATATCCCCGATTACAATAATGTCAACACCATCTCTGGCGGCATTTTCGGCTAACTCAACCCCTGTTTGTATGCATTTTTCTGCCTCATCTCTGGTCATCGCCGGCTCATGCGCAAAATTCTTTGTTGAACGGGCAAGCTTTCTGACAATAAACTTCTCTGATCTAGCTTTAATATCCGTTTTAACACCGGCATCAACCACTATAACTTCTGTATTCGTATGTTTTGAAAAAACATTTATGGCAGCGCCGCCAGAGATGAAATTCTTAACCATTTCTTTTGTAACATCCTGCGGATATGCAGAAACACCCTCTTCGGCAATCCCGTGATCAGAAGCAAAAACATATACCCTTTTCTTTTCTACGGCAGGTTTAAGGCTGTTTTTTATAAGCGCCATTTTTTGGGCTATTTCTTCAAGCATTCCCAGGCTTCCGACAGGTTTTGTAAGGGAATCTAAGCGTTTCTTAATAAGAGCTTCTAAGCTTTTGTCCAGTGCATTAATTTTTGGCAAATTCATAAGATTTAAACCTCTTTAACGAGACTAACAATTTCGGAAAATCAAATATCTCAAAATTCACCAGAAAATCTTTTCTGCCGAACGCTTTTTCAAGAACCCTATGGCGTTTTGTAAGTTCATGCACGTATTTGATTGTTTGTTTGTTCAAGGTACTGTGGTCTTTTCCGGATATTACACCGTGCAGATGCAGTTCTTTAACGCTTTGAAGTTTTGCGCTGCCAAGCACCAATTCTTCTTTGCCCGAAATTTTGAGATGCCCGATATCAATCGCCATTCTTTCAAAAACTGGGCAATTGTCAATAAGGTTTTCAAGGGCAACATCGTTTTTGTCTTTTATGAAATCTTCCCACCCAGTTAGGGGATGAAGCGTGAAGTTTTTTACCGGCAGATCTGCTTTTCGGAAAAACGAATACGCCTTGCGGCAGTTCTCAATGGTGTCCGCAGGAAGATGCACTGTATAGAAAACATCGAGCTTCCTCAGCCCGTCAAGCTGTTCCGTAAGTTGCCTTTTTAGATCACTATCCCAGGAAAAAATAAGAAGCTCAACGAAATCCACATAGCGTTCAAGAGCTTTTGCATTTTCAAGGTAAGTTCCCCTTTTAATCCACGAAACAGATCCTATTTTCATTTAATCTTTACCTTTATACCTGATACCATAAGATAAACTTCATCAGCACGTTTGGCTAAAGACTTGTTTATATTGCCGAGCAGGTTAAGATAATCCCTTGCTAGAGGATTTTCGGGTATAATCCCGTGGCCGACTTCATTAGTAACTAGAATCTCATTCCCTTTTAAGGAATCAAGAAGATTAGCGAAATATAAATTTGTATTTTTCCCATAATGCATGAGATTGCCAACCCAAGTAGTTACACAGTCAATTAAAACGACATTTGCCTTTGCTTTTTCGATGAGGGCAGATATTTCCGTCGGCTCCTCATGCAGGATAAACCCGTTTCCGCGTTCCGTTCTATGGCGCTTGATCTTTGAGCGCATTTCACTGTCAAACGGCACGGAGGTTGCCACAAAAACCCTCGGTTTGGGGATTTTTAGGGCAAGTTCCAAGGCTAATGTGCTTTTTCCCGATTTTACGCCGCCTGTTATGAGTATCATATTATTTACACTAACTGCAGTGATAAGGGATAAGTGGTAAGAATTAAGTTAACTGCCAAAAACATTTGAAATTCTTAACTTATCCTCATTATCTGTTCGGTTAAAGTTTTAAAAACAAACTCCTATTTTGGTTACATTAGTGTCTGTTGAAAAAGTCCTCAACAGCCACTGATTACACAGATTTTTAAAGGCGATTACACAGATATTTCGTCGGTGTTTAATTTGTGTAATCTTGACTCTTATCTGTGTAATCATAGTTTTTGTGCCTTTTTCAACAAAAACTACATTATAGTTGCTGATTCATCGGTGTACCTGTTGATACTGCTCGAAAAATAAAAAAACCTGTTTTCACGGGAAAACAGGTAATAACAAACTACTTTTACCTTTCCCGCGAAAGAATATTTTTTTAAAAATAAACAAGCCGTAGACCAGACTCTTAACGGCAGGATTTAGGTATTAGTAGATGGGTTTTAGGAAAAAACCTTTTCCTACCTACTAACTCCCATCTACTACCTACTGTCGTTAATTTACTGTTGCGGGGCAGTGCCCGGATGTAGTTCGACTCGCTTGCGCCCGCTCACCATTTATCCTGAGTGAGCTCTTCGATGTTACTCAGGGTACTGAGTTAATCGAAGTACGATGCGAATCGAAGTACGGGACTTCCTCGACTTGTTAAAAAATATCGCTAAACCTTAAAAGATCAATTTTTTTATCAATAAAATATTGTTTTAATTCCGGCTGACAGCAGTGCGCCAGCTCTGCTTCGCGCCAAAGTTCGCCATATCCGGGATGCGTCATAAGCTCAGCTATCTGATAGGCTTCATCTACATTTCCCCAATACCAACCTTCAATAAAATGATCTACATGTTTTAAATTATGGTCTTTTACTGCATTTTTGCATTTTTCAAATACGGCATCGTTAAGATCTGCTTTTGGGAATAATCTTATAACTTTAATATTGAAATCTTTTGCCGCCTTACAGATTAAAGGAAATATTTCATGGTGCATATGTGCATGATGGTGGCTGTCAATATGATCGGCGCTGAATCCGAATGATAAATATTTTTCTATCTGTCTTTTAGCTTCATTAAATACGTCATCCAGCAATGGCTTAGGATTTATCCAATGTTTAATTATTCCTTCCGAATGATCAACTTCAAAATATTTATCAAGGTCTAGATGAATTCCTAAGCCTAAAGAAGGATTTTCTTTTGCCAAAGCAACAGCATTATCCGTTGCTTCCTTTTCAACAAACAAGGAAGCGCTCGTCACATACCCATTTTTATGGGCATAAATAATTCCTTTATTTATGCTTTCTCTGTAGCCAAAATCATCGGCATTTATTATTAGTTTTTTCATTTTTTTTAACTTGCAATTCCCCGCATCAAGATGCGGGGTAAACAATAATTTCTCCCTTTAAAAAAGGGAGATTTAGAGGGATTTGACGCTATCAAATCTCCCCTCACCCCTCTTTTTCAAAGAGGGGAACAGCTGATACCCCGTCCGCCTTGGGCGGACTGCGTGGTATTTCAATTTTTTAAACCAGTTTTTTCTCAACTAATACTTCAGCTATTTGAACCGCATTTAAGGCCGCGCCCTTAAGTAAATTATCAGAAACAATCCAAAAAGTCAAACCCTTATCATAAGAAATATCTTCTCTTATCCGCCCGACATATGTAATTTGCTTATTTTCGGCATTAATCGGAAGAGGATATTTTTTATTGCTTATATCATCCATAATTTCAACCCCGTCAGCTTTGGAAAGAAGTTTTCTTGCCTGATCAACAGTCACTTTATTTTCGGTTTCTATCCATACTGATTCTGAATGCGACCTGAAAACCGGCACTCTAACGCAGGTTGCAGAAACTTTGATTGAATAGTCCCCCATGATTTTTTGTGTTTCATTGACCATTTTCATTTCTTCTTTCGTATACCCGTTTTCCATAAAAACATCAATATGAGGTATTACATTAAACGCAATCTGATATTGAAATTTGTTTGCAGAAGGCAACGCCTCTCCCTTTGCCCAGGCTCGGATTTGCTTATCCAATTCGTCCATGCCCTTAGCTCCGGCGCCTGAAACCGATTGGTAGGTAGAAACTATAACTCTTTTTATCTTAGAGAAATCATGTATCGGCTTAAGAACTACCACCATCTGTATAGTTGAGCAGTTAGGGTTTGCTATTATTTTCTTATCTTTACTCAACACATCAGGATTTACTTCAGGAACAACCAAGGGAATATCTTTTTCCATTCTCCAGGCGCTTGAATTATCAATTACAAAACAGTTTTCTTTGGCAAAAATCGGAGCATATTCTTTTGAAATGGCTGCTCCCGCGCTAAAAAGCGCTATATCAAGGCCCTTGGCTGATTCGGGAGTTAGTTTTTCAACTTTTATTTCCTTGTCGTGAAATTTAACAGTTCTTCCGACGGATCTTTCAGACGCTAAAGCTCTCAAAGATTCTACAGGAAATGACCTGCTCTCAAGCATCTTAATCATTTCTTGACCGACTACGCCGGTTGCTCCGACAACTGCCACTCTATATTTTTTCATTTTTTATTGTTCCCTTCTTTTCCCAAACTTCTTTATACAGTCTCTATATATTGCTTGCCACAAAATCACCCATTTCAGTTGTTGTAAGTCCCATCTTTCCGGCAGCAAGACTTTCTATTTTCCCTGATGACAATGATTTTATTATCGCATTTTCTACATCTTTTGAAGCCTTTATTTGCCCAATCACTTCTAACATCATTCCGCCGGCAGCTATTGCGGCAAGCGGATTAATTACATTTTTTCCTGTATATTTCGGAGCTGAACCTCCGATAGGCTCAAACATTGAAACCCCTTTAGGATTGATGTTTCCTCCGGCGGCAATACCCATTCCTCCTTGTGTCATAGCGCCCAAGTCGGTAATAATATCGCCAAACATATTGTCTGTGACAATAACATCAAACCATTCAGGGTTTTTTACCATCCACATACACGTTGCATCAACATGGGCATAATCTGTTTTAATATCGCTATACTCTTTGGCAACCTCGTTGAAAGTTCGTTCCCATAACCCAAAAGCATATGTTAAAACATTTGTTTTACCGCATAAAGTAAGTTTTTTATTCTTATTTCTTTTTCTGGTAAGTTCAAATGCATATCTGATGCACCGTTCAACTCCAAATCTGGTATTTACAGATTCCTGAACCGCAACTTCCTGCAACGTCCCCTGGCGAAGAAATCCTCCCGCTCCGGAATATAAACCTTCAGTATTTTCTCGAACCACAATATAATCTATATCTTCAGGTTTTTTATCCTTTAATGGTGTTTCTACATTTGGGTAGAGTTTAACAGGCCTTAAGTTTATGTATTGATCCAGTTCAAACCTTAGTTTTAAAAGCAGTCCCTTTTCAAGAATGCCCGGCTTAACATCCGGATGGCCTATGGCACCAAGATATATAGCATCCACTTTCTTTAATTCTTCAATAACGCTTTCCGGCAATATTTCTCCGGTCTTTTTGTATCTTTCTCCTCCAAGATCGTAATTTATCCAGTTTATCTTGAAATTGTTTTTTCGTGCCGCTGATTCAATAACTTTTATCCCTTCTTTTATTACTTCGGGGCCTGTACCGTCCCCGCCGATAACCGCAATTCGATAACTTTTCTTTTCCACTTTATTTCCTCCATTATTCTTAATTCATTTAAAATTTATTTTTATTCTGACTTTTATTTTTTATGTATTCCAATAACCCGCCCCGCTTAATAATTTCCTGCATGAAATCAGGAAAAAGCTGTGTTTTATAACTTTCATTTCTGGTTAAATTTTTGATTTCCCCCGTTCCCAAGTCAATTTCCAATTCATCCCCGGATTTTATTTTTTCAACTGAGTCAAATTCTAATATTGGAAGCCCGATATTTATCGCGTTCCTGAAAAATATTCTGGCAAAAGATTTTGCTATAACAGCCGAAACACCCGCCGCCTTGATGCTTATCGGGGCGTGTTCTCTTGATGAACCGCATCCGAAATTGTTTTCAGCTATAATAAAATCCCCTTTTTCCATTTTCTTAATAAAATCTTTATCTATATCTTCCATGCAGTGTTTTGCAAGCTCTGCCGGATCCGAGCTGTTTAGATAACGTGCTGGAATAATCTCGTCAGTATTTACATTTGAACCGTATTTGTGAGCTTTGCCCTTAAGAATCATTATAGCTCCTCTTTATAGGGTCAAGGGTCATGTAGCAAGTAGCAAGAAAAAACGGTGTTTTGTGCTACTTGACCCTTGCTACTTGCCCCTTTATTTCAGTTGGTTCGGATCGGTTATACACCCTTTTATCGCTGATGCTGCAGCAACAGCCGGGCTTGCCAGATATACCTCGGATTTGATATGCCCCATTCTTCCGACAAAGTTCCTGTTTGTTGTCGCTACGCAGCGTTCTCCTTGAGCAAGAATACCCATATGCCCGCCTAAACAAGGCCCGCATGTCGGCGGAGAAATAATAGCTCCTGATTTCAGAAATATTTCAATCAATCCCTCTTCTAATATTTGTCTGTATACTAACGGTGTCGCGGGTATAATCAACAGACGAACTCCCGAGGCAGTTTTCTTTCCTTTCATAATTTTTGCGGCGATTCTGAAATCTTCTATTCTGCCGTTTGTGCACGAACCTATTACTACCTGATCAATGCTTATATTGTTTAATTCTCTTGCAGCTTTTGTATTTGAAGGCAGAAAAGGCATAGATATCTGCGGCAAAATCTGCGAGCAGTCTATTTCAATTATTTCGTTATACTTAGCATCTGAATCGCTTTCATATAGTTTGAATTTTTTATTAGAATGTTTTTTGACATAATCCAGTGTACTTTCATCCGGATGAAATATTCCATTTTTCCCGCCCGCTTCTATAGCCATATTTGCCATGCTGAATCTGTCAGACATAGAAAGTTCTTTCAAAACATGGCCCGTGAACTCCATTGCCTGATACAATGCGCCGTCAACTCCAATTTTACCTATCGTATAAAGTATC
>JAPLKN010000034.1 GCA_026388075.1 Elusimicrobiota bacterium | reverse complement strand
CCGTGAAATCATTTCAGCAATAATATTTAAAATGAGAGTAGTCATAAAAAGAATAAGCCCTATGGCAAATAACGACTGGTAATGAGTGCTTCCTACCACAGATTCCCCCATTTCTGCGGCGATTGTTGATGTCATCGGCCTGACAGGATCAAGAAAAGATTTTGGTATTACCGCAGCCCCGCCTGCCACCATCAAAACCGTCATCGTTTCACCGACTATTCTGCTCATACCCAGAATTATTGATGTAGAAATGCCCGACCCTGCCGCAGGAATTATTACTTTTGTCAGCGTTTGCCACCTGTTTGCGCCCAACGCAAACGATGCCTCGCGGAAACTTCTAGGTACAAAACTAAGCGCGTCATCAGCAATGCTTGAAATAGTAGGAACAGCCATAATGCCCAAAACGACGCTTGCTGTAAGCGCACAAAGCCCGGTCGGCAAATTGAATAATTTCTGAACAAACGGAGCAACAATAAGCATACCGAAAAAACCAAACACTATAGACGGTATTGCCGCAAGGATTTCAACCATAGGTTTAAGTATTGCTTTTTGGCGGGGACCTGCAAGCTCGTGAATATATAAAGCACTCCCGATTCCTAAAGGCACAGAAACCACCATCGCGCCGACCGTTACCCACACAGAACCAAGAATAATCGGCAGAACTCCATACTCCGGAGGATCATAAGTAGGGTACCAGTTTCTGCCTAGAATGAACTTAAATAATCCCACTTCTTTAAAAAAAGGCACTCCTTCTCTGAACAAGACATAAATTATGCCTACAAGAAATATCAGCGATGAAAATGCGATTACACTAAAAACCCACTTATAGATATTTTCCTTAATTCTTTTCATATTTGTGCGCCTTACACCCCCAAGGTGGCTATGAGGTTGTCGAATGAACTCCTCGGGGGTGGGCATGGTTAACTTAAAAACCCAATCCATCTCCAGGGAGTCTAATTATACCAAAAGTTATCTTAGCGTTTTTACTTCAAATACCTAAGCCAGGTGCAAGGAGGTGTTCCCATTTTTACCTTTCGATGCACCCGGCTAGACACTTTTCCGCTCTTGAGCCGTTCCGTCTTTGCACCCCCGAGGTGGTCATGAGCTTGTCGAATGAATTCCTCGGGGGTGGTTTCGGTCATCAAAACCTGTCCCACCTGCGGGGAGTCCTAAAGGCCACCCCGTAGGTGCTTTTGCCTACTTCAAAGCCACAAACCCCTGTTCTTCAACAATCTTCTGCCCTTCAGCGCTTAAAATAAACTCAATAAAATCCTTTGCAAGACCCTTTGCCGGCCCGTCAGTGTACATAAATAACGGCCGAGAATAAGGATATTTTCCTGAAAGAATTGTTTTAGTATTAGCATCAATGCCATTAATCGGAACAGCTTTAACCGTTGAGTTGATGTATCCATGCCCGATATATCCTATCGCACCTGTCGTTTTTGCGACAATTCCTGCAACAGCCTGGTTGGATGCCTGCATCAAGGCATCTGAACGGACCTTTTTTCCGCTAAGAGCAAGTGTTCCGAAGGCTTCAAATGTTCCGGATGCAGAGTCGCGGGAAATTACCACAATTTTTTGGTTTGCGCCGCCGGCTTTAGACCAGTAAGATATTTTACCCGTAAAAATATCTTCAATTTGTTTTTTGCTCAAACCATTAACCATATTTGAAGGGTTTACTATTACCGCTATGCCGTCCATCGCAATAACATTTGCTTTAACATCAATTCCCCTTCCTGCAGCTTTTTGAAGTTCAGCATCTTTTATCGGCCTTGAAGAATTGCAAATATCGCATTTTTTATCTATCAATGAAGCCAGTCCTACACCCGAACCTCCGCCTCGCACGCTGATATCGCCTTCAAACTTCGCCATGAACTCTTCGGCTGCTGCCTGGGCAATGGGAAGCACAGTGGTTGAACCTTCACACACTATCTTTTCCTTTTTCGCTGCAAATGAACTTAAGTTTGCGGCTGAACAAACCATCAAACCTGCTAACAATATTTTTAAAATCTTCATTTTTTCCTCCTCGCCCTTTGGGCGTTTGGTTTTGCCTTTTCTACAAACTATGAACTCATCACTCATTACTCATTACTGCCTTATTAGAACTTATAAACCATATCCACCTGCGCCAGCTGTTTCGGCGTAGTCTTTGTTGCGCCGGTGATTTTGTCCATTGAATAGTAGTCAATACCTAGCACCAAAGATTTCGTTAAACCCATATTGAATATTATTTCGTATCCCTTCTGATTTGTTACGCCGCCGTAAGAATCGGAATCTTCAAGTTTGCTGAGCCAAGCGTTTGTTTCCATATAGCGGTCCAGGTACACCAATTCCCATTTGCCGAATTCCGACACTTTGTCATCGCCGATTTTAATTCCGTAAACATGCCCCTCTTTATCTTTAGTTACTTTCGAATCCCCGTTTGATACCGTATCCCCGTACAGCTTTACACAGTATCCGGCATAGACGTCTGACATTTTCGCTTCCAAACTTATATTAGACGCATTATAATCAAATGCAGGCGTGCCTAAAAAGCTGCTGATCTTCTTACCGTTTACATTAAGCGATTGCACAGCATACGCAGCCTTGATACTGATGTTTGAGGCCGGCATATAGCTTACGCCGGGCTGAATAATGTATGCATCCGGAGCATTTAGGGTAGAACTCTTTTCACCAAATGCAAGCCAGCTGCCATTTAACAGAATACCCAGTTTTTCGTTAATGCTTTTGTTTACATTTACGGCAACACCGTCCGGGTTGATATCCGTATCCCAGAGAAGGTCAGTAGTGTTCCATACTTCCGTTCCCGATTTCATTTTGCCGCCGGTTATAGTAATCCAGCTTACAGGCTCATACTGAAGGTAAGCATAATCAACCATTAACATTGCCTTTCCAAGCCCTGCAAAAGTATGGTTTGTTGAAGTACATTCTGCATCCGAAATAGCATATCCTGAAGTTGAAGATGTCGAAGTAACAAGATCAGTGCTTTCAGATCCCGTAGCGATCCCAAACCCTGCTTTCACATTTTCAACCACTCTTGTTTCGAACCCGGTCCTTAAACGAAGTCGTTCCCTAATTCTCGCGTAAGACTTTGATGAATCCCAGTCAACCTGATGGCGTAATCGCAAGTCGCCTTTAATTGAAAGGTTCTGGATCCATGCAGGCATCGTTTCCGCTTTGCCCATCGCGATTTCTTTTCTTACCGTTTCTTTGGATTCCGTTATGATCTGCTGAGCCTCGCCATATGTTATCAAATTCTTTTCGGCAAGTTTATTCACCAGCATATCAATTTCTGATGCGAATGATACTTTGTTTGACATTAAAACTATGCACGAAATTAAAATCCATAATACTCTTTTCATTTTTTCCTCCTTAATTCGTTTTCGAATCTACTACTAATTACTCATCACTAATTACTAATTTCTATTCTAATGCCCTCCCCGGGAACACCAATTTTTTTCCGACCAATTTCGCTTGATTACAGGAATAGTATAGAAAAGTAGTGTTAAGGTTTAATAAAGGAATTGTTAAGATTATGTTAATCCTGAGCTAAGCCGAAGGATTAAGTTTTTGTTAAGGATGTTTAGAGATTCTTAGGGTTGAATCGGAAGAGTGACTGTAAACTTCGTTCCGAGGCCGAGGGTGCTCTCTACATCTACGGTCCCGTGGTGAAGCATGGCGATATGTTTAACTATTGCAAGGCCGAGGCCTGTCCCGCTCAACTAATCTTCTAATACTTCAGAAAAAAGATTGTATCCTTCCAAAATACTTTCACAGATCATTTGCACTATATTCTTAAAATCGCCTTCATCGCCTTTGCCTAAAGCCATATAATAAGCGTATCTGTGTTCCACCTTGATAATTGCGGGAGCAAGTCCTTTACTCAAACATTGTGTTAACATTATCAAACGTCCAACCCTTCCGTTGCCATCAAAAAAAGGATGGATCGCTTCAAACTCATAATGGCCTCTGGCGATCTTGCCGATAACATCATCGCCATATTCGTTTACTTTACCAATAAACTTCCCCATTTTAAGTGGCACTTCATGGGCCGAAGGAAGCTTTTTTTCCGTGTTGGTAAGATTTACATAACCGTTCCTGTATTTTCCCGGAAGCTTATTATTGAAATTATACATTACGATTTCGTGAAGTTTAAGGATGTACTCTTTGGTGATCTGGAAATTGGGTTTAATAGTATCCAGAACATACTGTAAAGCATTCCGGTGATTAACAGCCTCAAATACCTCAAACATTTCTTTTCCCGGAACTTTTTCCCCATCAAAAGCTTTTTGAGTCTCTTTTTTGGTCATCCGACTCCCTTCGATGGCATTGGAATCATAAGTCATTTGAAGAAATAAGGTATTCTTTAGTTCTTTATTAGCTTTAAGAAGCTTTATCGGATCCGGGATTTTCTTTTTGAGGTCATATACTACGGTTCTTTGATCCACATACTCTTTAAAAAGCTGATCTATGTCGTTGGATTGCCTCGGATGAGGCTTAACATCTTTATCCAGCCAGCGATAGACAGTTTTATACGGGACTTCCAATTTTTTTGCAAGTTCTGAACGGGATATATTTGTTTCGGCAAGAATTTTAAGCAGCTTTTCCTTGTCTGTTTGCTTGAATTTCATTTTTGTCTTCTCCTTGGCACATAGGACATATATCCTGCGTATTACATCGCTAATAATATACCATATGTCCTATCATATGTCAAGTACTTGTATAAATTATGTCCTATTTTACCGGTAGTGTCACCGTAAACTTGGTTCCGAGGCCGGGGGTGCTTTCGACATCTACACTGCCTTTATGGAGCATCGCGATATGTTTAACTATCACTAGGCCGAGGCCGCTTTTCCTATACAGCCATCCCGGACGCGGTATCTGGGATGGCATCTCACTTTTCCGCTATCACGAGCAGTTCGAATTCGTTTGGCGACGGTTCCGCTTTCCTACTGAAATTGCCGACCGTACAGCCAAATATATCTGTTTTCCTGAAACCCAGCGATTTAAGCATCCAGGTTAGCTCTGAGGGCATATAATAACGCTCATTGGTTTTAAGAATCTTTTTATTTCCCGAATCGTCGCGGATCTTTAAAACGGATTTTTCGCGAAGCTCGGAAATATCAAAAGAAAGCTTTGTTGTGCTGGTTGTAACGGCTCCTTTTTTATAAAACTTTTTAAGCAAATTTACCAGCGGAAAAAGAGCGTTCAATGTTGTAAAAATAAGCTTGCCGCCTTTTTTAAGCGCTTTTGAGCAGTTATAGAGTATGCGGTAGTTCTCTTCGTCCGTTTCCATAAGTGAAAATCCGCCCTCGCAAAGCATAATAACAAGGCCGAACTTATCTTTAAAGCTGAAATTGCGGGCATCCTTTCGCAAAAACTTTACTTTTACCCTGGCGGCTTTGGCTTTTTCGGCAGCGGCCTTTAGTTGAGAAGGTGAAAGATCTATGCCGGTTACTTTATATCCGCGTTTGGCAAGCTCTACGGAATGCCTGCCGGTACCGCAACCCACATCCAGTATTTTTACGCGTTTGTTGCGCTTTATCTCTTTTTCAATAAAACCTACTTCCTGAATGGTCCCTTGTGTGAAAACCTCTTTTTCATAAGTTTTTGCGTAATTAGCAAACAGTTCTTCATACCATTCTTTCATCTCAATTCCCTTTTTGTTTTACACAAACGTACATCGGAAGATTCCCAGGGGTGCTTACCTTATTGGCAATTCTACGGTAAATTTAGTTCCTATTCCCAAAGTGCTTTCAACATCTACAGCCCCGTGGTGAAGCATTGCGATGTGTTTAACGATGGCGAGGCCAAGACCTGTCCCGCCGGACTTTTTTTGCCATAACAGATATCAAGCGAACCATTCAAAAACAACTACTCAAACAATTTTTCTAATGGCATTAATAAAAAATCTTCAAGAGGAATGCCTTCCTTACCAACTAGTAATGTTTTATAAACTTTAAACTCTTTAGAAAAAACTTCCAAACCCTGCAAAGATGTTCTCCTTGCCCCGCTTTTGACTTCAATTGCTATTATTTTTTCCCCATATGATAGGACAAAATCCACTTCCCTGTTTCGGCCACTCCAATAAAATACTTTTATATCTTTGCCTTTTGTCTCGTTAATGAGTTTTTGACCGATACAAGATTCAACCATTCGCCCCCATTTTTCCGGTACAGACCTTATTTCAGAAAAATTTGCGCCTAAATGTGCACTGAACAAAGCGTTATCCATAACCTGAAGCTTTGGGCTTGAAGATTTTTGCCGGACCTTTTGCATAGAAAACTTCTCTAATCCGGCAATAAGCCCCGCTTGCTCCAAAAGCCTGAGGTAATGAGCAACTGTTATAGTATTGCCTGCATCTTGCAGTTGCCCGAGCATTTTCTGATAAGATAATATACGGCCTGAATAATTACAGCCAAGGTCAAACACCCTCCTTAAAAGAGCAGGTTTATCTACCCTTGTCATCATAAGAATATCTTTTGAAATTGCGGTTTCTACCAATGAATCTATAATGTAGTTTCTCCACCTATTTTCTTCTTTTATCAAACCCGCCGAACCGGGATACCCTCCAAAAAATATATATTCATCCAAGGTAAACCCGAAAGCGTCTTTCATTTCTTCATAAGGCCAGTGCATTAGATAAGAAATTTCAAATCTTCCGGCAAGGCTTTCTGTAAGGCCTTTTTGAAGCAATAACTGAGATGAACCAAGCAAAATTACAAGGATATTATTTTTCCTTGCTGTGTCTTCTTCCCACAACTTTTTCACTTTTTCGGACCAGGCAGGTATTTTTTGTATCTCATCAAGGACCAATAGAACTTTTCTATTTTCTGTACTTGCCTTTGTACGCGTTACCTCCCACTGCTGTTCTATCCATGCATCCGAATTTACCCCAACAGCATCAGCGGAAGCATAGTGGCTTTGGAAATCCAAATGCTCTATTACCTGCCTTACAAGTGTTGTTTTACCTATCTGTCTCGGCCCTACAAGGACTTGGATAAACTTCCTCTGTTCATTAATCCTATTGAAAAATGAATTAAATATCTTTCTTTTATACAATTTGCTCACCTCTGTGAGTGATTATACTCATAATAATGAGTTTTGTCAAGTATTATAATTTTTTGGTGTCAAGCGCTCTTGCGGTAATCGCCTAAAGTTTTGATGCGATCATATATGTTAATCCCTCATAATTTGATACGATTATTTTATCGGCAAAGACACTGTAAATTTCGTGCCGATGCTGAGGGTGCTTTCCACATCTACAGCCCCGTGGTGAAGCATTGCGATGTGTTTAACGATGGCGAGGCCAAGACCTGTCCCGCCGGACTTTTTTGAGCGGCCTCTATCCGCGACATAAAAGCGCTCAAAAACTCTTGGCAGGTGTTCTTTGGGGATGCCGATTCCTGTATCTTCAACTGTGACTATAATTTTATTTTCAAGTAAAGAAAGATTAATGCTAATCTTCCCCTTGTCAGTATATTTCACGGCATTGTCAATTAGATTTACAAAAAGTTGTTCAAGTCTGAATATATCGCCTGAAATATGCGGAAGCTTTGCATCGCTGTTTACTTTAACCTGAAGCTTTTTCTCTGAAATTTTCGGCTGAAACATGCTAACCACATCATCAATGAGTTTTTCAAGGTCAACCTCTCCTGATTCAAGCGATAATTTCTTTTCTTCTAGTTCTGAAAGCGTTAAAAGATCGGCTACGATATTGATGAGCCTTTCTGCATGTTTCTTTATTATCCCCAGGTAACGCTTATTAGCTTCGGATACATCGCCTTCCATTGTTTCCACAAATCCTTTGATAGCGGTAAGCGGCGTCCTTAATTCATGGGAAACATTGGCAACAAAATCTCTTTTTATTTTTTCAAGGTTTCTTTCGGCAGTTATGTTATGCATAATTACCACCGTATCACCGCTTGCCGAAAGCGCGGAAATACTGATAAGAAAAGTGTTGCCGGAAAATTCCATTTCCCCAAATGAGTTCACCTTCGTTTCATGCGCGGTTTTAACAAGCTGTTCAAATCCGGTATCGCGGAAATATTCCCAATAATAACGCCCTTCACAGCCCGTATCTTTTACGGTTTCTTTGAACCGTTTATTTGCAAGCGTTATTTTGCCGTCTTTTGAGAAAACAAACAGTTCTTCGTACAATGAAGATATCAGAGCATCCAGTTTCTGAGTGCGATCAGTCAAACCCAAAAAGAGAGATTCTATTTTTTCGGCCATACTGTTAAAAGTATCTGATAGCTCCTTAGTTTCAGAATATTCAAGCCCCGCATGAACCCGGGCGCTGAAATCGCCTGAGGCAAGTATATGGGCTGCATTACGCATTTCAATTATTGGGCGAACCAATCGACGGAATACTAAAAACCCGGATACCAATGCAATAATTATTACAAATAAAGTTAAAAGGACAATTTTATATTCAAGCACATTAATAAGAGTGTTTATACTGCTCAGTGCTCGAGATACCCTTAAGACACCTTCTATTTCACCATTCTTTTTGATAGGTACGGCAGCATACAACATGTCTTTCTGAAGAGTTTTGCTGAAGCGAACAGCAGTTCCGGTATTTCCCTTTAGAGCTTCAGCAACTTCTGGCCTTGATTTATGGTTAACCATTTCTGACTGGTCTTTTTGGGTATCAAAAATTACTGTTCCGTCAGGCGAGATAACGGTGATCCGTTCCTGAAGTTGTTCATCAAGTTTAGCAAGATAGGGTTTAAGGTCTTTTGTTCTGAAAAGCGGAGTTACTGATAAATTCAGAGCATTTACCACATTTACAAGATCGCGCCCAACCGCTTTAACATAAGTGTATCTAATTTCTATATATGTGACTAGAAGTATCAAACCTGAAAGGATCAGCGTAACAGTAAGAAAGCCTGAATAGAGTTTAAAAAAAATTCTTTTTTTCATTCTTCTAATTTATAACCGACTCCGTGAATGCTTTTTATAAGCTTTCCAGCGGACATAAGTTTTTTGCGCAAATGCCTAATATGAACATCTACCGTTCTATCCACTACCACTATTTCTTCCCCCCAGACATAGTCCAGTATTTTTTCCCTTGGAAACACATATCCCCTTTTGGATAAAAGGAGTTCCAATATCTTAAATTCGGTTACCGTAAGATTTACGGGTTTCCTTGCAATAAGAACCGAATGCTTTTCTTTGTCAATTTCAATTAAATCTTTTGATTTCTTTTTTCTTTCTTCACTCTTTTGCTGGCCGCGGCGAAGCACAGCTTTAACACGCGCAACCAGTTCTCTTGGCGAAAAAGGTTTTGTTATATAATCATCAGCGCCAATCTCAAGGCCGAGAATTTTATCGGTTTCTTCAGCTTTTGCAGTAAGCATTATGATAGGAATTTTTGAAAACTGATCTTCTCTTTTTAAATTTTTACATAGTTCAAGGCCGTCGGCATCAGGGAGCATGAGATCAAGAATAATAAGGTCAGGTAAGTTTTTTCTAATTGAAAGCAGAAAAGGTTTGGCTTCGTGGAAAACTTTAGTTTTATATCCGCTTTTGGAAAGATTTACTGCTATTAATTCTGCAATATCTTCTTCATCTTCAACTATGGCAATGAAATTGTTCATAGAAACCTATTTGTAGATAATTACAGCTGAAGCGATGACCCATAAAAGAATATTTACAAGCAACGGCTTGTCAGAAACCAATATTTTTTCGGGGTTCCCGCCTTCTCCCTTTTTGTGGACAAGGTAAAGATAGCGTAAAATTCCGTATAAAACAAACGGGATGGTAAAAATTAGATTTTCCGTTCCAAACTTGTAAACTGTTTCGGGTGATATAGTATAAAGCGTATAACAAATAATGGTAAACGCCGTAACGACAGAAATCATCTGATCTAACAAATATGTGGAGCTATATTCATCAAGGACTTTTCTGTGCTGGCGCGCCCCTTTTGCCAAAATCTCTATTTCATGACGGCGTTTTACTAAAGCCAGAAAAAGAGAAATAGCTATTGTTGAAATAATCAACCATTTTGAAATTTCAACATCTATAACTTCAGCACCCGCAATTACTCTTAGCACAAAGCCAGCCGCAATAAAAAAAACATCAAGAATAACTTCTTTCTTAAAATAAAAAGAATATCCCAGCTGAATTATTAAATAAATCAATGCCGCCCAGAAAAAATTCACATTAAGTATAAGAGAAACGCCCAGAGAAATCACTATTAAAATTAAGGCGCCGCCTAAAGCCATGTTTATCTGCAATTTACCCGAGGCAATCGGCCTTTTTGCCTTTAGAGGATGCTTTTTATCTTGTTCCTTGTCAAAAATATCGTTAATTATATATACCGCTCCTGATAAAAGACAAAATACTATAAATGCACTGATTGCAACGCTAAGCATTCCTATATCAAAAAAATTCTTTGAAAATAAAATTCCGGCAAAAATAAACAGATTTTTTATCCACTGCTTGGGACGCATGCTTTCAAAAAAGTTTTTAAATACTTTCATAATACCCCTTTTAAACGTTAATTCGTTCTTTTAATTTTTTCAAATCATTCACAACACTGTATGGAACCTTTATTGTTCCCATCAATGCGGATTCCTGGCCGTACGGCCCGTGACAATCCGAGCCGCCGGTTGAAATCAAATGCAGATCATTGGCAATTTGCTTAAAAGTCCGGATTGAAGAAGGCGAATGCCTGCTGTGCCAGACTTCTATTCCTTCAAGCCCTGCCGTGATAAGGTCTTTTATCAGTTCACGGTTGCTGTAATGCATATAGTAAGGATGCGCTAAAACCGCTATGCCGCCGGCATCTTTAATCATTTTTATTCCGTCTTCAGGCGAAAGTTTATATTTCGGCACATATGCCGGTTTATCCACGCTAAGATATTTTTGAAATACTTCCTGAATACTTTTGGCAAAACCTGATTCAACAATAGCCTTTGCAAAATGAAGCCTGCCGATAGTCCCTTCTCCGGAAATCCGTTCTAACACTTCTTTCTTAATTGAAATACCGATCCCTTCCAGCTTCTTAAATATTTTTTCGGCTCTTTCATGCCGCGCTTTTCTAAATACTTTCAAGAATTCATTGAATTTATTATCTTTCCAGTCCATGTAATAACCGAGTATATGCATTTCACTTCCCTGTTGATTTTCAACCTCGCAAGAAAGTTCAACGCCGGGAATAATTTCAAGATTTTTCTTTTTCCCTTCTTCTAAAGCAAAAGGGATTCCGTCAACTGTATCGTGATCGGTTATACTAATGGCAGATAAACCGGCTTCCTTTGCAAAATCTACCGCTTCCTTAGGGGTGAATGTCCCATCCGAAAAATTTGTATGTACATGTAAATCTACGTATATTTCATCCATTCTTATTTCCAGAAATTAGTAATTTGTGATTAGTAATTTGAAAAGTCTTAACTAATTACTATGAACTAATAACCAATCACTTCTGTTAAAGCAGTTCAGCCGCAAGCGAGGCTAGTTCGGACCGTTCGCTTTTGGCAAAATTTAAATGCCCGAATATTTTTTGGCCTTTAAATCGTTCCACAATATATGTCAGCCCGTTTGAAGACGCATCCAGGTAAGGATTGTCAATCTGATAAGGATCCCCGGTTAAAACAATCTTTGTTCCTGCTCCTGCCCGCGAAATTATGGTTTTAACTTCATGCGGCGTAAGGTTTTGGGCATCGTCAATAATTATATACTGGTTCGGCAAAGACCTTCCCCGTATAAAGGTTAATGATTCTATTTCAATTTGTCCGGTAGTAAAAAAATACTGAATTTTTTCTTCAGTTTTTTCATCCGTATGATTCCTGTCAACCAAAAATTCTAAATTATCGTGAATCGCGCCCATCCAGGAAGTTAGTTTTTCCTCTTTTGTGCCGGGAAGAAATCCGATATCCCTGCCCATAGGTATTACGGGCTTAGCTATAAAGAGCCTTCTAAACTGTCTTTCTTCAACAGTTTTTTGCAGGCCGCAAGCTAAAGCCAGCAAAGTTTTACCCGCGCCGGGGATTCCGACCAGAGTAACAAGACTTACATCATTACAAAGGAGAAGCTCCATCGCAAAACGCTGTTCCATATTTAAAGCTTTTAATCCCCACGGAGTTGCATTTATATGAAAAAGAGGGATCAAGGCTTTGTCCGATACGCTATATTTTGCTAACGCGCTTTTTGTGGAACCATTTTCCGATTTAATTAATAATCCTTCATTCGGATTATAACCATTTTTTACCACTAATTTCCCGTTTTTATAAAAATCGTCAATTTTTTCTGCCGGAAGTTTTATTTCCCGCCATCCGGAATATAATTCTTCAATTTTCACTTTTTCTTTTTCATAGTCCTGCGTTTCAATCCCGAGAGCCTCGGCTTTAATTCTTAAATTTATATCTTTGGTAATAAATACGACAGTTTCACCTTTTTTCTGAAGCATCTGGGCAATTCCAAGAATATGATGATCAATTTTGTTAAAAACAAATTCGTTTGGTAAATCTACTTGATGGTCAAGTTCTATCCTGAGAACCATCGGTATAATTACCTTGCTGTTTTTGAAAGAATTCATAGCTTCAGGATCATGCAATAATACATTGGTATCCAAAACAAACGTTTTCAACGCTTTTCTCCTTTGAACTGAAACTCCGCCGTGAGAAGAGACTGTGTCATATTCCCGTTTGCTGTCATCCCGAACTTGCCTGCCCGCCTTGGGTGGGATTCGGGATCTCGTCATGGCCGGAATACAGGATGCTGAAATAAATTCAGCATGACAAAAGGGGCTAATTTTAGCGGTTATGCCACAGTCTCAGAAGCCGGGGGTTTTCCCTGCCCGCCGGCAGGCGCGGTGCGAATCTGAACAACTTTTTTTGTTAACGTCTTTTTGAAAAATAGGTTACTCGTTCCACCATCGGCTTGATATAAGTTCTTCCTTCCATTGCTGGTCTTGGATTTTTAATTTTGTTTCATCAATCGGTTCCGTAATAAATATCAACTGATTTTCTGAAAGATTTATCGCGTGTTGGTTAAGCATTCTTTTGCTTTCAGCATCAATTATCGGAAGGACGGTTGGGCGCGAGGGCATCCCTCTGTTTACAGAAACAACTTTTGCGATTTGATCAGTATTAAGCCGAACAAAACTTCCGGGAGGAAACAGAGATATTTTATCAACAAAAACCTTAATTATATCCGCATCAAAATCGTGAACGGCAAAATAAAGCATAGTCCTGAGCGCTTCATGAGGCAGCAGGCTTTTCTCAAATTTATTGTTTTGCATAAGCGCCTGCATTGTCTTTAATGTCGGATACGGAAGAAAACGATCCCTATACGAACGGGCATGTGTTATAGCTTCATAAACTTCGGCAACAAAAATTATACGAGAAAATTCATATTCCTCGCTGAGAGTAGAAGATATGGAATTACTAGGGCCTGTTTTGAACAATTCAATTCTATCCATAATACCTTGGAGCAGTTCCTGCAAGTCTTCGCTCATCCAAAGAAAATTCCTGACCATTTCCTGTCCGAAAGATTTATGTTCCTTTATTTTTTCAAGCTCATCTTTTTTTAAGGACCCGTTTTTGGAGGCTATATCCATCACCCTTACCATGCCAATATTTTTCAATGCGGCGCAAGTCCCGAGCCTTTCAAGCTTATCAACATTAAATTTTAAACCATCTCCGATAATAATTGAAAAAATTGAGACATTAACACAATGACCGTATAAATAAGCATCTTGAGTGGATTTATCGGCAAGAGCAATAATTTCCTGATTTCCCCCGCGAATAAGGTTTACCAAATCTGAAATATAAGTCAATCCTTTTTGGGATGTTTTCGCTTTTTGGATATTTGAAATGAATTCTCTGATTTCTTTTATTGCTTGCGAATAAACTTTTTCGGCAGGAGAAAGCTCTTTTTCCTTTTTGGCGGTTTGAGCAACTTGTTTTTGAAGAGATTTTTTATCGGATTTAATAGTATTTTTCATTTAAAATTAACTCTTGAGCCATAAGCTCTATTAGACAAGGGACGCAATAAAACTAGTTCTTATCTGATTGGCTTCGATTACATTTATTTTGGAAAACTTTTTATCTTTTCTGGTAACTGCTAACTGGTCACTGTTTTCTGAAAAAGCGGGAGACGGGGATCCTTCTCCCCCAAGTGATCTAAAGGATTGGGCTCTCACCATCTCGTGCCCGCCGCCCTCGTTTATTCCCCGTTTCATCGGGGCGTTCCCACCTTCGCTAAACGCGTCATCAAAAAAACACGGCTATCCGCCGTATTGATGACTCAGCTTCGGCGGGCAAGCGGGTCGGCGGAGTTTATCCGCCCTAGGCGGAATTCCCTCCTTATCAAAACTAACAGCGGGCGATGGGAATCGAACCCACATCTCTTGCTTGGGAAGCAAGGGTTTTACCACTAGACTACGCCCGCAAATAAATAAAAAAGAACCCAAATCTAATAAATTTTATCTCTTTTTTCACTACATGTCAAATTCATAAATATAATTGAATTTACTGCTTGTTTTTAAGTTTCCATTCCAAATAAGATGAAATGAATGAGTCTATTTCCCCGTCCATAACTATTTCAACCTGCGGAACTTCCTGCCCTGTACGATGATCTTTTACAAGCTGATACGGCATAAAAACATAAGACCTTATCTGGTTTCCCCAGGCAATTTCCCCTTTTTCATTGTAATGTCTTTCCAGAGCTTTCCTTTTCTTTTCCTGTTCAAGTTCATACAATTTTGATTTTAAAAGCTTCATCGCTGTAATTCTATTTTTAAGTTGAGACCTTTCTTTTTGAGACTGCACCACAATATTAGTAGGTATATGTGTTATTCTGACAGCGGAATCAGTTTTGTTGAGATATTGCCCCCCGTGCCCCGATGCCCTGTAGGTATCAACACGGATATCCTTTTCTTCAATCGTTATATCTATATCTTCTTCAATCTCCGGTAAAACATCCACTGATGCAAAAGACGTGTGCCTCCTTTTATTTGCGTCAAAAGGCGAGATTCTTACTAGACGATGAACTCCAAGTTCCGATTGAAGCAGCCCGTAAGCGTACTCTCCTTCAATAAAAAAAGTCACGCTTTTTATTCCCGCCTCATCTCCGGAAAGAATATCCACTATTTCTATCGGAAAACCTTTCTTCTCAGCCCATCTTTTATACATTCTAAGAAGCATTTCTGCCCAGTCACAGGATTCCGTGCCTCCTGCGCCGGCGTGAATAGAAACAATGGCATTATTTCTGTCAAACCCGCCGGAAAGCTTTGTTTCAATTTCAAGCAATTTAATTTTTTCGTTTATTTTGCCGCTATCGTTTTCAACTTCTTTACGGGCATTATCATTATTTTCTTCTTCGGCAAGCTGCTTTAAAACGAAAAGGTCAGATATCTCTTTTGACAGGTCATTCCAGCATTTTACGTCATCCTTAATGTGATTCAGGCGGGACATTACACTTTTAGCTTTATTTTGATCATTCCAAAAATCAGGTTTTGATATTACTTTCTCAAGATCTTCTATTTCTTTTATCTTTTTATCTATTTCAAAGAGACCCCCTTAAACTGTCAATCTTTTCTTTTAATTTTTCAATCATATTTACCTCGCTATGGATATAATTCTTTCTTTTTTATGCTTAAGATCATTATTAAAACAATAAAACCTATACACGCGAGAGCAAAAATATCTCCGTAGTTGGAATAAAAAGTTTTTATACTGGACGGTTTTTCGTCATAAACAAAATAGTCTTCCGTAAATAATACGGTTCTCTTCATTATTTTTCCCCGCGCGCCTATTATGCCCGAAACACCCGTATTGCCGCACACTATAACAGGTCTTCTATTTTCAACTGCACGGAAAACGTTCATTATAAAATGCTGGTCCGCGGCAGCAGACTTAAAAAACCAGGCATCGTTTGTTTGGTTTACAAGTATCTGTGCCCCGTTTTGTACAAATTTCCTGACAATACTCCCAAAGAAATTTTCAGAACATATTGTTGTCCCGAAAGAAATATTTTTTATTATGAAAGGCTTTGAATCCTGCGCGCTGGAAAAATCCCCGAGTGTATTTAGAACGCCAAAAAAAGGCTCAAAGATTTTTCTTAACGGAACATATTCCCCGAAAGGCACCAGATGATTTTTTCTGTGTATTCCTTCTATCTTACCTTCAGGATTAAACAGAATAGTTGAATTGTAGTATTTACTGCCGTCAAAATACGGAGACCCGATTATGTGATAGGTTTTACTCTCTTTGATTAGATTTTCTACCCAATTTTTGAGAAAAATGTCAGTTGTCAGGTATCCCGGAACCGACGTTTCGGGCCATATTATGACATCCGGTTTTTCTAGAGATACTTTTTTTACAAGATTAGTGTATATATTAATAATTTCATTCTGATAAGAAATATTCCATTTCTTATACTGGTCAATATTTCCTTGCAGAACAGCAACTTTAATTTTAGTATCAGAAACATATGTTTTTTTGAAAACCCCCATTCCGGCTGCCGAAATAACTATGGGCACCGTTAGGAAAAACGCCAACATTAATATTTTTCTTGTTTTGATATAGTGAAAAAGAAAAGCATTGCATAAAATTATTAGAAATGATACGCCATAAACTCCTGTGTACTCTGAAATCTGTATCAAAGGCAGATATCGCCATTGTGAATACCCCAAAAGTGCCCAGGGAAATCCGGACAAAAAATACGTTCTTCCGTATTCCAGCGCCACCCATAAAGCAGCCGCAAAAAAACAAAATATCCATTTGGAAAAATATTTCTTAATATATTTGCATAATAAAGCCCACAAAACATAATAAATTGACAAATATGACGCCAGCATAAATAAGCAGAGAAATGCCTGTATCCATGATTTAGTGTTAAACTTTATCATCGGATAAATCCAGTAAAATATCCCGATGTTTGCCGTCAATCCCGCAATAAACACAAACAAAACTAAAGACAAATCTTTTTCCTGTTTAATAAGGAAAAACAGCGGAACAAATGCTAACCAGATAAGAAAAAAAAGATTAAAATACGGAAAAGACAAAAAGATCAGTATTCCGCTCAACAATACTAAAAAGATGTTTTTAAGGGTTTTATTATTTTTCATTGGAAGGTTTCTTTGGTAATTAGTGATTGGTAATGAGATAATGATTAAGACATTTTCATTTATTATACTTAAAAAATTTTATTACTAATTTCCAATTACTAATCACTAATTACTGTTGTTTCTTGAGTCCTTCAGATAAAATTATAGCTTCTGCGATTTCTCTCATTGTGCGGCGCAGATTCATCGCTTGTTTTTGTATAAAATGAAATGCTTCGTCTTCTCCGATTTGCCTTTCTTTCATCAAAACACCTTTTGCCCTTTCAATAACTTTTCTTGTTTCAAGCGCTTCTTTTGCGCTTTCATATTCTTCCAAAAGATTCGTATTTTCTATTGCGATTGCTGATTGGTTTGCTATTGTTTGAAGAGTGGCAATTTCCTCATCCGAAAACATATGTTCTTTTGTCGTGTAGCAGTTTATTACTCCTATACGCTTATCTTTAATCAGCATGGGCACAGCAAGCATAGATTTGAGCCCCTCTTTTTTTGCAATCTCAGGGTAATTATACCCGGACTCTTTTGTTACATCAACAGATATTACGGGTTTTTTTATTTCAAGAGCTTTGCCGGAAAGAGATTCTCCCACTTTAATAGCCGGTTTTTTCCGGTACTCGTCAGAAAGGCTCTGCGTAGCGGCAATTTTAAGTTCCTGAGTTTTATCGTTATAGAGCAGTAAAGAAGATATTTTTGAGTTCATTGTCTGGGCAGTCATCGTTACAATCAGCTGTAATATTTCCTGTAAATAATTATCCGACACCATGCTGCTTGAAAGCCGAGAGATTGTCTCAAGCTGTTTTGTTCTTTTTTCTGTCGTATGCATAAAACGCAGTTTTTCTATCGCAAAAGCGATTTGGCTTGCGATGCTGTTTAAAAGACGTATTAAACTTTTGCTGAATACCCTTGATCTTCTGTTGAAAAGATTTATAACGCCTATTGTTTCTCCTTTTAAAATAATAGGAACGGAAAGAAAAGCTTCAAATTTATCTTCAGGAACATTTTGAAATGACTTAAATCTTGCATCCCTGTAAGCGTTTTTAGATAATGCCGCGGCTTTTCTGTGCTGAG